>JAITPT010000106.1 GCA_031289285.1 Puniceicoccales bacterium | reverse complement strand
ATGTTTTCCTTCGCGCCTTCGCGTGAGATTTCTATCTGCCACTGCCTCAAAAATGCCTCAAAAAGGGACAGACACTTTTCACCTTCAACCGCAGATAACACAGAGGCCGCAGATATTTTGGGATTTTCCTCCGTCAACCTCTGTGACTCGGTGTCGGGCAACACGGCGACTCGCGGGACGGATCCGTTGGCTCGCGGGACGGGCTTAGCGGCTTATGGCTCGGCAGGAAACGCGCTTTCGCTTTGTTTATCTGCGCACATCTGCGTTATCAGCGGTTTTTCACTTTCCCTGTTTCCACTTCATGTCTTCGGCTGAGATTTGTGGCACGGGTGCCTCGCCGTGTCGTGCGCAGCGCAGCCGTGTGCCCCCGCCCTCCCCCCATGTCAAGTGGCTTTTTTAGCCTGGTAAATTATTCCGATTCAAATAGCGAAGCCCGCGTTTTTTTCTTTTCAAAACGAGTCCGTGCGGTTTTCATCCGTCGTTTTTATGGCAAAACAGAAATCTATTTCGTTGAACCACAGCCCCGAGGAGGAACTGGCACATCCTGATATTGAGAATGTCCTTTTTTCGCGGGAACAGATTAACCACCGTGTCATAGAGATGTCCGACACCATTACCAGCGACTACCAAACGCTTGGCGCGACAGAGCTAACCATCGTCGGCATCACCAACGGGGCCGTTGTGTTCGTCTCCGATTTGCTGCGCGGCGTCCGCCTCCACACACGGTTCGACACCGTGCGCGTGACCTCCTACTACGACTACGACTCGCCCGTCGCCCTGCCCAAAATACTCGCGCAGGGGAAACTCCGTCTCGACGGCAAACACGTCCTCCTCGTGGATGATATTCTCGACACAGGAAACACGCTGAGCTTGCTGCGAAAAACTTTGCTCGCCCAAAATCCCGTGAGCCTGCGAACCTGTGTGCTCCTCGACAAAAAGTCGCGGCGCGTGACACCCTTTGAAGCCGAGTATGTCGGCTTCGATCTGCCCGATGTGTTCGTGGTCGGCTACGGCCTCGACTATGCGGAGCGTTACCGCAATCTGCCGTATATCGGCACTTTGAAAATCGAGCGGCGCGACACGTCCTCGTGGGATGATTAAGACATGGAACTGCGGCGCGACTTGGGCAACCGACACATCCAGCTCATCGCGCTGGGCGGTGCCATCGGCACAGGGCTGTTTTTGGGGTCGGCGGGCGCGTTGAAAAATGCGGGGCCGTCCTTGCTGCTCTGCTACGTGATTGGCGGGCTGGTCGAGCTACTCATCATGCGGCAACTCGGCGAGATGATTGTCGAGGAACCCGTCGCCGGCTCGTTCGCCCATTTCGCACACAAGTATTGGGGCGGCTTCGCGGGCTTCATGTCGGGCTGGAATTACTGGATGCTCTACGTGCTCGTGGGGATGACGGAGCTAACCGCCGTCGCAAAATACATGCACTACTGGGCACCGTCCGTGCCGCAATGGGCACCCGTGCTGGTGTTCTTCGCACTCGTCAACGCCGTCAACTTTGCAAACGTGCGCATCTTCGGGGAGACGGAGTTTTGGTTCGCGCTGGTGAAGGTGATAGCGGTCGTGTGCATGATTGCGTTGGGCGGCTGGCTGCTGCTCAGCGGCGGCGCGGGAGAAGAGGCGGCGGTCTCAAATCTTTGGCAACACGGCGGATTTTTTGCAGGAGACTTTGCGGACTTTTCCGTGGCGTTGGCGTTCGTGATGTTTTCGTTCGGCGGCTTGGAACTTGTCGGCGTGAGTGCGGCGGAAACCTCCGACCCCGGACGGACAATCCCGCGCGCCATCAAACGGGTTCTCTTGCGCATACTGATTTTTTATATCGGCGCGGTAGCGGTGATGTTGATGCTCGCGCCTTGGACGAAGACGGTGGAGGCAGTGGCGGCGGCGAGTGTGGCGGGTGCAGCCGATGCCTACGCGGCGAGTCCCTTTGTGTTGATTTTGGCGAAAACGGGGATACCGGGGGCGGCGCACATTTTGAACTTTGTCATCCTGACGGCGGCCTTGTCGGTCTATAACAGCGGGGTTTATTGTAACAGCCGGATGCTTTACGGGCTGGCGCAAAAAGGCAGTGCGCCGCGTTCGCTGGCAAGTGTGAACAAGCGCGGAGTGCCGACGCGGGCACTAACGTTATCGGCGGCGGCCACGGGTCTGGCGGTAGTTGTGAACTACGCGATGCCAGCGGCGGCGTTTGAGTTTTTGATTTCGCTGGTGGTGGCAGCGTTGGTGTTGAACTGGGCGCTCATCAGTCTCACGCATTTGCGATTTCGCACGGCTTTGCGGGCGACGGGTGCGACGGCGCAATTTCCCGCGCCTTGGTCGCCTTGGGCAAACTGGGTGTGCGTAGCGTTCAACGCATGGGTATTGTTTGTGCTGGTCGTCTGGGCGGGAAAGTGGAAATCGGCACTGGCTCTCGTCGTGTGGCTCGCCCTGCTCATCGCCGCATGGGCATGGCGTCGGCAACGCCGATAAGCATTATCCTAAAAACAGCAGTTGAGTCGGGTCGTCTTGCGGAAGCTGTTATGACATCTGCACCTGTTGGCTTTGTTCGACGCACCAACAGGTGCGCCTTCACAAATCCATCAAGCGCAGATGCCGCAACATCTTCTCGCAATACTTCCCCTCCAACTGCCGTTTTTAGCATAAAATGCCATGCACTTTCTCACTCTTTTTCGCTTTGGTGGACGGGGCGAACGAGGTGGCAAGGGCGGGCGCAGCACCTATGGAGTGCGGTAGCAGAGGGTGCGAGTGACAACGTAGCACCCACCGACACCGCTTTCGCAAACATCGTAACCGACGGAACTCCAGTGTCTTGCGTCGCTTTGAACCTGAGCCGAATAATTTACCAGGCTAAATAAGTTATTTGACATGACGGGTCGCACAGGGCACGGAACGAATGAACGGAGTGCGGGCACCATTTGAAGGGACGACACGAGCGCTGCTCTTATGGTGTGTGGTGGCAGGGGGGTGACGAATAATTTACCAGGCTAAATAAGTTATTTGACATGACGGGTCACACAGGGCACGGAACGACTGAACAGAGTGCGGGCACCATTTGAAGGGACGACACGAGCACTGCTCTTCTTATGGTGTGTGGTGGCAGGGGGTGACGAATAATTTACCAGGCTAAATAAGTTATTTGACATGACGGGCCGCACAGGGCACGGAACGAATGAACAGAGTGCGGGCACCATTTGAAGGAACGACACGAGCGCTGCTCTTATGGTGTGCGGTGGCGGGGGGGTGCTGAATAATTTACCAGGCTAAATAAGTTATTTGACATGACGGGCCGCACAGGGCACGGAACGAATGAACGGAGTGCGGGCACCATTTGAAGGGATGACACGAGCACCGCTCTCCAAAAAGACAAAAGCCACCTCTCACACAAAAAACACCCAAAAAGTGCCAGGCACTTTTTTCACTTGCAGGTTGGGGCACTTGGCGACGTGGAATGGTCTTATAGGTCTTATAGGACGTATAGGACCTATAAGTCCTATAAGACCTATCCGCTGCACACCGAACAGACTTGGCAGTCTGCATTGCGGTCGCATTGCGGTCGCATTGCGGTCGCATCGCGTCACGGGCGAGCTACGGGCGCGTTGCGGGTGCTCACGCACTACTGCGGTCACCGGTTTCGTAGCGGGCGATCCAGTCGGTTGACCAAGCGGCGAAGTCGCCAGCTTCGATGTGCGAACGGGCACGAGCCATGAGGTCTTGGAAAAAATGAATGTTGTGAATGGAGAGCAAGGTGGAGGAGAGCATCTCGCCCGACACACACAAATGACGCAAATAGGCGCGGCTGAAATTGCGGCAGGTGTAGTTGTCCAATCCCGCGACGAGCGGACGTTCATCGAGGCGGAAACGCCCATTGCGCAAATTAAGCTGGCCGGTGTCAGTGAAAACCGCGCCGTGGCGAGCGAGGCGCGTGGGCATCACGCAGTCAAACATGTCCGCGCCCAACGCTATCATTTTCAAAAGCTGGGGCGGCGTGCCGACACCCATCACGTAGCGCGGCTTGAAGACCGGCAGAAACGGGGCAGACGCCGCCACTTGCGCGAGCATTTCTGGCTCAGGTTCGCCGACACTCACGCCGCCGATTGCGTAGCCGGGGAAATCCATTTCCGCCAGACGCTCCGCACATTCGCGGCGTAAATCCGCATAGACCGACCCTTGGACAATGCCAAAGACGTGGTGCCCTTGCGCGAGAAATCCCGTCTCGTCGGCATAGCCCAGAAACTCCCGCGCCCAACGCAAGGTGCGGCGGACAGCGGCGGCGCAGGTGTCGCGGTCGCAGGGCCAAGGCGGGCATTCGTCGAGCACCATCGCGATGTCGGAGCCGAGCGCACTTTGGATGTCGAGACATTCGCGGGGGCCGAGGCGGACGGTCGCGCCGTCTATGTGCGACTGGAAGGTGACGCCGTCCTCGCCGAGTTTGCGCAGCTTGGCGAGCGAGAAGACTTGGAAGCCGCCGGAGTCGGTCAAAATCGGTTTGTCCCACCCCATAAACTTGTGCAGCCCGCCGAGTGCGCGGACGACTTCCGCGCCCGGGCGCAGGTTGAGGTGGTAGGTGTTGCCGAGGATGATTTGTGCGCCGGTCTCGCGCACTTGTTCCGGCGTGAGTGCCTTGACGGTTCCCTGCGTGCCGACGGGCATAAACACGGGCGTCTCGATGTCGCCGTGCAAGGTGTGCAGACGCCCGCGCCTCGCGCCGGCGTCGGTTTTGAGTAGTTGGAAAATTTCTGGTTCTGCGGGCATGTCGTTTACGTGTTGCGTGTTTTGGGGGCGCGGCAGCGGCGGCGGTTAACGCGGCGCAGACGTCGGCGCTGCAGCCACCGTCGCCGTCGCGGCAGACGTCCCCGTTGTCGGCGCGGCCTGCGTGTTTTGCGGGGCTTCTGTTTTGGGGATGTCCCATTTGTGGTTGTCGCTGGGTAAGACGCCACCTGCGGCGTAGAGCGCGGTTTTGTCGCGCAAAAATTCGCGGCGTGAGAGGCCGGTTGTCGAGTAGCGCGTTTGGAGGTGTATGGCGTCTTCGGGGCAAACTTCTTGGCACAGCCCGCAGTAGATGCAGCGCAGCATGTTGATTTCAAATTTCTGCGGTGCTTTCTCGATGTGCGCGTAGGGCGAGTCGGCGGGGATTTCGCAAGGCGTGATGCTTATCGCCTGCGCGGGGCAGACGAACTCGCAGAGTTGGCAGGCGACGCATTTTTCGCGTCCGTTGGCGTCGCGGGCGAGCGTCGGTTCGCCTCGGTAGCCACGCGGCAAAACGGGGCGTTGGTCGGGATACTCGAGTGTGACCGCAGGGCGAAGGAGGTTTGCGAGTGTCACGCGCAACCCGCCGAGGATTTGCGGTAGGCAGGTGCGTTCCCAAAAAGTGAGAACGGGGCGCTCGAGGATTTTCACAGCCATGTATGTTCTGTGGTCGGCGACGGCGTGGAGGAGCAGCGGGCGGCGGCGGCGGCGGGAAAAATTATTCGGCGAGTTTTGCCGCTGCTGCTTTGCGCACGCTCTCGTCGGCCTCGGCGTCGTTGGCAATCTCTTCGAGCAGGGCGCGTTCTTTCACGGGGTCGAGCAACTTCACCGCTGATTTGCGCGTGTCGGCGTAGGCACCGTCGCGGGCGACGTCGGCGTAGATGAGCGGGAAGGTGGCGGCGACGTCGCCCAGCGCGGCGTTATCGGAGAGAGCGGCGAGCTTGTCGAAGGCGGCTGTCCTCGGCGCGGAGAATTGGACGCCTTTGGCGATTTTGCCGAGCACCCAGAGGTCGTCTTTTTCGGCGAGTGCGACAACGCGCTCGAAGTCGGCTATCTCGCGTTTCGCTCCGCCTTCTTGGGCGTAGATGACTGCGCGGTTGACGAGTGCTTTGACTTTTTGGTTGGACGAGGCGCCGTTGAGGTCAACGACTCTTGAGAAGTCGGAGAGTGCGCTCTTGGTGTCGCCGTCGCGGCGGCTGGCGGCACCTTTGTTGAGGAGTGCTTTGCCGCGCCAGACGACGGGCGTTCCGCGTGTTTCGAGGAACTGCGAGAGGTCGGCGGTTTGTTCGGCGGTCTCGCCGAGACGCCCGTGGGCGACGCCGCGCAGGTAGTGCGTTTTGGCACGCATGTCGGCGGGGATTTCCTCGAATTCGAGCACCTTGGCAAAGTCGGAGACGGCGCGTTGTTTGCTGCCTTCTTTGAGGTGGATGTAGCCGCGATAGAGGTAGGCGCGTGCGCGTTGCAGGGGCAGCGCTTTGGCGATGGCGAGTAGCTCGGTGAACGAGGCGCGAGACTTTTGGTGGTCGCCAAGTTTCCACTGAGCGACGGCGTAGTTGAACCAGCCGTGCGCCTTCAACTCAGGCGAGATGCCGGAGGTCTCGGTGATGGTGGCGAAGCGGGCGGCGGCACTTTCGAGGTCGCCAGCGGCGGCGGCTTCGAGGCCGAGGCGCATGGCTTCTTCTGCGGGGTTTTCCTCCGCTTTGGCGGCGAAAATTTCGGCAAACTCTTTGAACTCGGCGGCGGCTTTTGTCTTGGCGGCGCGGACGGCCTCGGCGTCGCCTTCGAGGGCACCGAGAGAGCGCAAATCGGCGGCGGAGTCGGCGGCGGCGGTCTCGGTATCTGTCTGGCGCAAGGCGGTTGCGCGGCCAAGAAGCGCGGCGGCTTTTTCGGCAGGGGCAGACACGGGGTTGTCCAAAACAAGCGAGTGGAGGCGGATTTCCAAGTAGGGGGCGAGCGAGGTTTTTAGCTCCTCGGAGACGTCGGGCAACGCGAGGAGTTTGTCGAAGTCGGCGTAGGCGAGCTTGCGCTGGTTGCGCGCCCAGCGGGCAGTGCCGCGATGGAAGAGGGCGTTGGCAAGAAACTCCGGCGGCGTCTCTTTGAAGGCGAGAAGCGCGGCGTAGTCGGCGGCTTCGCCCTCGGCGTCGCCGCTGCGCTCGCGAGCGAGGGCACGGTTGAAGAGGGCACGAGATTTTAGCTCGGCAGAAACGCCGGGTGTCTCGATGACTTTTGTGTAGTCCGCCACTTCGTTCGCGGAGTCGCCGTCGAGACCGTAGATGCCAGCGCGGCTGAAGTAGGCGCGCGTCTTCAGCTCGGCAGGCACGGAGTTCATGCGGATAAGCTCGGAGTAGTCTGCGGCTTCGAGTTTGCGCTCGCCGCCGACGCGCCCGTAGGCGGCGGCGCGGTTGAGGAGGGCCTCGACGCGCAAGCTGGCAGGCAGGCCGTCGAGCGCGAGGAGCGCGGTGTAGTCGGCGATTTCGCGCTTGGGGTCGCCCTTGGCACTGTGGGCGGCGGCGCGCCCGAGGTAGGCGAGACCGCGCAGGCTATCTGGCGCTTCCTTTATGGCGAGGAGGAGGGAGTAGTCGGCGATTTCGCCGTCGCGATTTTCCTTTTGACCGTTGATTGCGGCGCGGCGCAAAAGAGCTTCTGCCCGCGTTTTTTCGGGGGTGTCTTTGTCGTTGACGACGGCGGTATATCCGGCAATCGCCTCGTCGGGTTTTCCCGCTTCGGCAAGTGCCTTGGCTTGGTTGAGCAATTCGGTGGAGTCAGTAATCGGCGGTGTCGTCATAACGCGCCGAAGTGAGGCGAAAAGCTCGACGGCAGCAAACAAATAAGACGGCACAGGAGAAGGCGAGCGGGCGGGCGAGCAGGTAGCGAGCGGGTGGGAGGTGGCGGCGAGCTTGGGCGTTCTTGGGTGTTCTTAGGTGTTCTTCGGTCTTGCCCCGTGCCGAGGCGAGGGGCAAAAACGCGCACGACATGCCCAGATACGCACTTCTTTCTGTCAGCGACAAAACGGGTCTCGCGCCCTTCGCACGCACGCTCGTCGAGAAACACGGCTACACGCTGCTCTCCACAGGCGGGACGGCGAAATTACTCAGGGAAAACGCCATCCCCGTCACCGATGTCAGCGAGCACACCGGTTCGCCCGAAATCATGGAGGGGCGCGTCAAAACGCTTCACCCGAAAATCCACGGCGGTCTGCTTTGCCGCCGCGATAGCGCGGAGCATCTCGCGCAGGCGGCGCAACACGGCATCGCCCTCATAGACATCGTAGTCGTCAACCTCTACCCGTTTGAAACCACAGTCGCCAAGCCCGGCTGCTCCTTCGCCGACGCCGTGGAAAACATTGACATCGGCGGGCCGTCCATGCTGCGCAGCGCCGCCAAAAACCACGCCGCCGTCGCCGTCGTCACCGACCCCGCCGACTACGACCGTGTGCTCGCCGCGCTCGACGCACCGGAGGCATTGCCCGCGTTGCGCCGCGAACTCGCACTGAAAGTTTTCCACCGCACCGCCGCCTACGACGCCGCCATCGCCAACTACCTCGAGACGCAACGCCCCGCCGAGGAGGACGCCACCGCCGCCGCGACGCCGCGCCAACTCAACCTCAATCTTCCGCTCGCCCAGACACTCCGTTACGGCGAAAACCCGCACCAACGCGCCTCGCTCCACGGCAGTTTCCACGACGCGTTTAGCCAGCTCCAAGGCAAGGAACTTTCTTACAACAACATTCTGGACATCACGGCAGCGGCGCGGCTCATCGCCGAGTTTGCCAAGCCAACGCTCGCGATTTTGAAGCACACCAACCCCTGCGGTGCCGCCACCGCGCCGACGCTTCTCGAAGCGTGGCACCGCGCATTCGAGACGGACAAGCAGGCCCCTTTCGGCGGCATCATCATCGCCAACCGCGCCGTTGACGCGCCCCTCGCCGCCGCTATCGCCGAGATATTTTCCGAGGTCATCATCGCGCCAGCGTTTGAAGAAGGCGCGTTGGAGATTTTCAAAAAGAAGAAAAACCTCCGTCTCATGGTCTCGCGCCTCCCCAACAACGGCACCCCACTGCCCCTCCCGCCGGAAGTCCGCAGCGTCATCGGCGGCGTGCTTCGGCAAGAGGCGGATAACCTGCCCGTCACCCGCGAAAGCTACCGAGTCGTCACCAAACGCCAACCGACGGAGGCCGAGTGGGACTCGCTGCTTTTCGGCTGGCGTGTCGTGCGCCATGTGAAGTCGAACGCCATCGTTTATGCGGGCGACGAGCGCACGTTGGGCGTCGGTGCTGGGCAAATGAGTCGCGTGGACAGCTCGCGCATCGCCGTCTGGAAAGCGGGCGAAGCGGGCTTACCGCTGCAAGGTTCGATTGTGGCATCGGACGCATTTTTCCCTTTCCCCGACGGCCTACTCGCCGCCGCCGACGCCGGTGCCGTCGCTGCAATTCAGCCCGGCGGCTCCATGCGTGACGACGCCGTAATCGCCGCTGCCGACGCCCGCAACATGGCAATGGTCTTCACCGCTGCCCGGCATTTCCGGCATTAAACCTAAAAACGGCAGTTAAGCGGGGAGGGTTTGCGCAAGATTTTGAGGCGGATGCGGTTTGCGCTTCCCCGACGTGCATCTTGCGGTGCGTGGAGCGGAAAGCGCAAGCCGCAGACGGCCAAAAGATTGTGCAAAACCGCCCGCATTAACTGCCGTTTTTAGGATAATCCTAAAAACGGCAGTTGGAGGGGAAGTATTGCGAGAAGATCTTGTGGCAGATGCGCTTGATGGATTTGTGAAGGCGCACCTGTTGGTGCGTCGAACAAAGCCAGCAAGTGCAGATGCCATAACAGCTTCCGCAAGACGACCCGACTCAACTGCCGTTTTT
>JAITPT010000083.1 GCA_031289285.1 Puniceicoccales bacterium | reverse complement strand
GGCAACATTTTGCCCATTTATTGTTTGCGAATAAAAAGGCAGCCATTTTATTACTTGACTTCGCTGCGGTTCGTGCAACTTTCCCGTGCAGTGCCCACCACGCGCCCTCTACGAAATTGTAGCGGAACGCACACCGCCAGCATCTGACAATCCGATAATCTCGCCCCATGCGGGGCTGGAGGCGTCCGAGCTTCCACTCAAAGTAGCGAGGAACCAAAAAAGTGTCTGTCCCTTGGTGGTTGTGGGTTGGGCTGGCTGGTTGGGCTGGCTGCGCTACGCTACGCCAACGCCAGTGGTAATCCGATAATCTCGCCCCATGCGGGGCTTTGTTGCAGGTGGGCAGGTCTGTCCGGAGGTTTCGCTTCGCTACACCTCCGGTTATGCACATCTCGCCCCATGCGGGGCTGGAGGCGTCCGAGCTTCAACTCAAAGTAGCGAGGAACCAAAAAAGTGTCTGTCCCTTTTGGGTTGTTTTTTGGTTGTTTGGGGTTGGGCTGGCTGCGCTACGCTACGCCAACGCCAGTGGAAGTTGCGGGGACAGGCTGTCGTCCCTCAAAAAAGGGACAGGCACTTTTTTCGTTTGACTTGCAGTTCGTTGGCGGAACGCGGGCGCACGAGGGGACTACACGGGGCGAAGGTTTTTTAGGGCGAGGAGCTCTTTGGCGACAAGACGGTCGTCGAAGGGAATGGTTATGTCGGCAAACTCTTGGTAAGTCTCGTGGCCCTTGCCAGCGATGAGGAGATTGTCGCCGGGACGGGCGGCGTCGAGGGCGAGACTGATGGCACGGCGACGGTCTTCGACCCATTCAATTTTTTCCGGCGCAATGACACCCGCCAACATGTCAGCGAAAATGCGCTCCTGCGGCTCTTTGCGGGGGTTGTCCGCCGTGGCCCATGCGAAGTCGGCAAGCTGCTGGACAACGTGCGTCATGGCAGGGCGTTTGCCACGGTCGCGGTCGCCGCCACAACCAAAGACGACGAGAAGCCGCCCACGAGTAATCGGGCGAAGCATCTCGAGGGCGTTTTTGAGGGCGTCGTCGGTGTGAGCGTAATCCACAAAGATTTGGTAGGGCGACTCCGGCGCGACACGCTCCATGCGCCCAGGCACACCGGGGAAACGCGCCAGCGCAGGCAGCAACGCGCCGATGTCGCGCCCAAGCGCCGACGCCAGCGCGAGGGCACAGAGGGTGTTGCTCACGTTGTAGCGACCCGGAAGCGAGGTCTGGACACTCCCCACGCCGCAGCCAGCACCACCACCACTTCCCACGCCGCCACCGCCCGCGCCGCCGCTCCACACGACGTCAAACGCGCTGCCGTCGGTGCCCAGCCGGATGTTTTCTGCGCGGATGTCGGCGTCTGCGTTTTCGCCAAATGTGAGCACACGGGTTTTCTCGCGCAGCATCTCGGCGAGACGTCGCCCCGCAGCGTCGTCGGTGTTGACGACGGCGGTCTTGGGGGCGTCCGCGCCCGCGCCGCCGAGGAACGCGCCAGCCTTCACTTGGAAATAATTTTCCATGTTCTTGTGGTAGTCGAGGTGGTCGCGGCTGAGGTTGGTGAACGCGAGCGTCTCGAAGGCGAGGCCGGCAGCGCGGCCTTGGTCAATGGCGTGCGAGCTAAGCTCCATCGCCATCCCTGCGCAGCCCGCCTCGACCATTTGCGCCATCATTCCGAAGAGTTCGCCTGCGCCGGGCGTCGTGCGTAGCGCGGGCAAACTGCGTTCGCCCAGCTCGTAGCGCACGGTGCCGAGCAGCCCCCAGCGCGAGCCGTCTTCGCCGAGCAGCCAGCGCAGGAGCGTGGTGACGGTGGTCTTGCCGTTGGTGCCGGTGACGCCGGCGACGCGCAGTTTTTTTTCGGGGTGGCGGAAAAAGTTTGCCGCCGCCGCCGCGAATGCCCGCCGCGTATCTGCGACGCGCACCCACGCGAGGCGCGAGTGTTTGACGAAGCTGGGTGCGCCAGTGGAGACGATGGCGGAGGCACCCCGTGCGATGGCGTCTTCGATGAAGCGCTCGCCGTCGGTGTTGATGCCCGGCACGGCGAAGAAGACGCAGCCGGGGACGACGCGGCGGCTGTCGTCGCGCAGGCTCGCGACGGGTGTTTTCCATTCGCCGGAAAAACTGGCGGTCTCGATGTTTTCAAAAACTTCTTTGAGCGTGATTGGCGGAAGCGGTGTGTTCATGCGCGGCGCGGTTTTAGCGGTGGTGAAAAATGAGTGTGTGTGGAAGGCGGCGGGCGGCGGCGGCGCGGCCTACGGCGTTTCGCCCAGCCGGACGTAGAGGCTGTCGGGCGGTTTCGCGGGCAAGGGTGGCGGCGTGAAGCCCGGGGTGCGCTCGGCGGCGAGGATGGCGGGCGCAGGTGCGTTGACTTTCGGGATCTCGAGGATGTCTATGATTTTTTGGGCGATGTTGTGGAAGGCAGGGCCGGCGGTCTGCGCACCGAAGTTGATGCGCATGTCTTCGCCTGTGTTGCTGTAGAGGCGGACGTTGCGCGGGCCGCTCCCGACCTTGGGGCGCTCCGGCTTTTTCAGAATGGCGGGGTCGTTCACGATGACGGTGATGGCGATGCGTGGGTTCTCGACGGGGAAAAAACCGGAGAAGGTGGCGACGTGATTTTTTTTGGACATCACCCCTGCGATAGTTTTTTGGGCGGTGCCGGTTTTGGCGGCGACCTCGTAGCCCGGGATGTCGCAAATGGCACCTGTGCCTCCGGGCATACAGACGCCGCGCAAGATGAGTGCCACCGTCCGCGCCGTCTTTTCTGAGATGGGTCTGCCGCGCCGCCGTGGGTCGCAAAACTCAGGCGGGAGCGCGTCCACGCCATCGGCACCGACGGCGCTTTGGATGAGCAAGGGTGCCATGAGGGCACCGCCGTTGGCGATGACGCACATGGCTTGGTGGACTTGCAGCGGCGTAGCGGAGAGGCCATGCCCCATCGGGCGGTGCGTAATATACGTCGGGTCGCCACCTCTGGACTTCGGCGGCGCTAATACTCCACGGCTCTCATACGCACCCGCCGAAAGCACCTCTTCCACGGGAAGTGTTTCTGTAGCCGTCGCAGCTGACGTCGGCAGTCCCGCCGTCGGTGTGTTTTCGGATTCGTCGCGTGGCAGGTAGGTTTGCAAAAAAGTCGGTTCGCCGAAGCCGAAGCCCCGTGCGTAGTCGTGGAAGACGCTTTCGCCGCGCTCGGCGGTCACGCGCATTGCGACGAGGGCGGCCCCGCGGTTGGAGGATTCTTGGACGATGCCGGGGATGTCTGCCCAGCCGCGTGTAGGGGAACGGGAGTTGACGGTGTGGTCGTCGTTAGGGAGGCGGCGTTTGCGGTTTTCGTTTCCGTATCTGACCATGAGCGGGACGCCGGAGATGCCGCAGTAGAAGCGGTCGTGCGCCAAGTCCACCACCCCTTCTAAGTCGAGTGCCATGCTGATGGGGACGAGCTTGAATACGGAACCCGGCTCGTTGGCGGTGGTGATGGCGGAGTTACTCTGGCCTGCGATTGGCGAGAGGACTGGGTCGCCCGGGCGCGAGAGGTCGTAGGTCGGGCGGTTGGTGAGCGCGAGGATTTTGCCCGTCTTCGGCTCGCTCACGATGATGGTGAGCAGCTGCGGGCGTAGCTCGTGCGCGATGCGGTCGGCCTCGTCTTCGCAAACTTGCTGGATGCGCCGGTCAATGGTGAGGGTGACGTTGATGCCTTGCTCGGCGGGCACGTCGTACTGGCGGCGGTTGGTAAGCTCGACTTTGCCGTTTTTGACGGAGACGATGAAGCCGTGTTTGCCGCGCAGCACCTTGTCCATCGAAAGCTCGACACCGGGCTGCTTGACGTTTCCTTCGGCGTCGGTGTGGCCTATCAGGTGGGCGGCGAGTTTTCCGAAAGGATACACGCGGGCGAAACGCCGCTTATACTTCACGCCGTAAAACCCCATTTTTTCGATTTGCTCCTTGGTGTGGCGGTCAACGTCGGCGGCGAGCAGGAGGAAGCTCGGCGCGGGTTTGCGTTTGCCAGCGGTTGCCTGCAGCTGGGCCTTTGCCAGCGTGGCTTTTTCCTCCGGCGTGAGGGCTTTTTCATCCTCCGGCGTGAGAATGGGGGAGAAGGGTTTGCCCGAGGCGGCAGCGGTGGCGGCGCGGGTGCGGTCGAAGGCGGCGCGGGTGGCGTTCACGGCCTCCGTCCATTCCTTGGATAACTCGACGTCCTGCTCCTCGTCTTTGGCGACGGAGACGCTGTAGGCGTCGTTCTTCGCGTCTCGGAGTTGGGCGCGCCAGTTGTAGCCGATTTTTTCAAAAGCGAAGGCGAGCATACGGGGCAGCGGCGAGAAGACCGAGTCGGGCGCGGCGTCGAGTTTGCGGTGCGTCAAACGCGGGATGACGGAGGAGGTTTTTTCGGGCGAGATGACGAGGAGCGAGGCGAGGGCGCGGGCGGTGGCGGCGCGTTTGGCGCGGATTTCGGACACCAGTGCCTCGTCGCTCGTGAAGGTGCCCTTCCCTTTTTGTCGGCGTCTCTCTTCCCTGAAAAATATTCCCTCGGCGTCGCACATTGAGCGGGCGTCGAGCCCGATTTCCCAGACCTCTTTGGTGTAGGCGAGCGGGACGCCCTGCGAGTCAGTGATGGCACCGCGCAGAGCGAGGATGTCGTTCTTGACGATGCGTGAGGCCTCTCCGCGTTTCCTGTAAAACGCGGCGCCTTCGATGTGCAGCCACCACAGCTGCCCCGCCACCAAGCCGAAGACGGGGAGGACGGCGAGAGGGAGGATGAGTATTCGCCACGTGGTAAGATACGACGGCTTTTCGGGAAGGCAGGCGCGGAGGCGGCGAAGTAGTTTCAACATGGCGGCGGTGTGGTTGGCGTGGTGGATGTGGAGCAGAGCTGTGCGGTGCGGAGCGGAACGGTGCGGCGTGAGATGGAGGTGGTGGCGTGCGGCGGTGGCGAGGTGCGGCGGTGTCAACGCTCCGTCGCGACGGACGAGTCGGCAGAGCCGTCGGGCTTCGGCAGCTCGCTGGGTATTTCTGCGGGGCGGAAGTCCAGTTTCTCAACGGTGGTCTGCGCGAGAAAATCCGGCATGGTGCGCTGCGCCTCCTTTTCGATGTCGTCGTGCAGCAAGCGACGTAGGGTGTTCAGTGTCCCCTTGTCGGTAGTGAGTCTGCGGACCTCCTTTTGCAGAAGGCCGCAGGCACTGCTGACCCCCTCCGTCTCGGCACGTGTGAGACCGAGATGGATACAGCTCGAGACGGCAGTGATGATCGCCGCTATGGCGAGGAAGCAGCAGAGGATTTCTCCGGCAGTGTGAGTTTTGAGGAATTTTATCATGGTGTTTGTTTTGTGTTGGGCGCGGTGATGCGCGGGTTGAGGGAAAAATGGGAAGCGGCGGCAGGCGCGGGCGTGGGCACGGGGAGTTTGCGCACGGCGCGGAGTTTCGCGCTGCGCGAGCGCGGGTTGGCGGCGGTCTCGGCCTCGTCGGGCGTGGCGGGGTGGCGTGTCAAAAGCTCGGCGAGTTTTTCGCGTTCGTCTTGCGGGCGGCTGTCGTCGGCGTCAACAGGCCGCCCTGCGAGGCCGTTGAAGAAGCGTTTCACGATGCGGTCTTCGAGCGAGTGGAAGCTGATGACGGCGAGCACGCCGTCTGGCGCGAGCGCGGCGAAGGCCTTGGGCAGGGCGGTGCGCAGGGCGCCGAGTTCGTCGTTCACGGTGATGCGCAGGCCTTGGAAGGTGCGGGTGGCGGGGTGCGTCTTGGCGGGCGGGCCGGGACGCCACACCGCCGCCGCCACAAGCTCCGCAAGGCTGAGGGTGCGCGAGAGTTTGCCCGTCCCACGTGCGGCGAGGATGGCGCGGACGACGGCCTTCCAGCGCGGTTCGTCGCCGCAGTCGCGCACGGCAGCGATGAGCGCGGCCTCGCTTGCCGTCTCCAAAAACTCGGCGGCGCTGATGCCCTCGTGCGGGTTCATGCGCATATCGGCAGGCGCGTCGGCGCGAAACGAGAAGCCGCGCTGCGCGTCGTCAAATTGGAACGACGAGCAGCCGAGGTCGGCGAGCACGCCGTCGAAGGGCGCACCGGGCGCGGTGTCGAGCGCGGCGAAGTTGGCAGCCTTAAAAAAGAAGCGCCCCGGGAAACGCTCGGCGACGGCGCGGGCGCGCTCGACAGCGGCGGGGTCGGCGTCGAGCGCGGTGAGGCGGGCGTCGGCGATGGCTTCGAGGATGGCGCGTGCGTGGCCGCCGCCGCCGAAGGTGCAGTCGAGATACGAGCCGCCAAGCCGCAGCGCGAGTAGGCGCAGCATCGCATCGAGTAAGACTGGTGTGTGCGTGCTCATGGCGGCGTGGCGGGCGCAGGCGCGGCGAGAAACGCGCAGGCGCGACGTAGTTGGAAAGTGGATACGCTCGCCGCAAACCCGCTCCCGTAGCGGACGGCGGCATTGTGAATAACTCGCGAACAACGCGAATAACTCGGCGCGTCGCGTGTTTGAAAAATGGGTGCGCGGCTCATGGCTGCGTCCCTCCTTTCTGTTGCTCCGGCTGGAGCAGGCCGAGCGCCGTCGTGTAGATGAGTGCCTCGTCGGAGGTCTCGTCGGGCGCGGGCGGCTCCGCCGCGTTAATCGAAAATGCGTTGGACTCGCCCACGAAGAAAACGTCCTTCGTGATGTTCGCCTTCTTGCACATGTCGGGGTCGAGCATGATGCGCCCCGCACCATCGCAGGAGACATCGCGGCTCTCTCCAAAAAATTTTCTGAACAGCCGCCGCTTCTCCGTCTGGTGAAATGGAACGGCACTGGAGGCCTTGTGAAATGCCTCCGCCAACGACGACGGAAAAATCATAATGCAGCCCTCGTAGGGATTGAAGACAGCGAGGTAGGGAAAGGGGGTGTCGCCGTGCGACTCGAAGCGCCAACGAACCGGAATGGTAAGCCGGTTTTTGTCGTCAAGTTTCCCCGGGTATTTGCCGGTGAAAATCTTTTCGCTGTTCACGAGTTCTGACATGTGCGTTCGAGTGATTTGGGATGTCGCCCCACACTGCGACATATCTAAACAAAGTCAAACACTCGCCCCCACCGGACATTTCCCAAGCCCCTAATGTTCCCTGTTTTGCCGCTTTCTGTTGTTCACAGGGCAAAAACACGCTACCGATTGAAAAACATAAGATTGCGTTTTCATATAAAAAGAATTGTTCGCAAGTTGTTCACGATTTCTGGCGAGTTGTCAACAGGTATTTAGGGTTATTAACAATTTATGCACAGTGGCACTATTTTAGGATTTTCATCTTTTCATTCTTCGTTTTACTTCTCGCATGGCATTTCTCGACTCCAACTTTATTCTCTCGACTCCGCTCGCGCAGTCTCTCTACCACGAGGTCGCCGCCACAAAGGGCATCATAGATTTTCATTGCCACCTCTCTCCGCAGGAGATCGCCGGCGACCGCCGCTTCGCCAATCTCCACGAGGTCTGGCTCGAGGGCGACCACTACAAATGGCGTGCCATGCGCGCCAACGGCATCCCTGAAAAATACATCACCGGCGACGCCACGCCGTGGGAAAAGTTTCAGGCTTGGGCGGCGACCGTCCCGCAGACGCTCCGCAATCCGCTCTACCTCTGGACGCACCTCGAGCTGCGCCGCTACTTCGGAATCGAGACGCTGCTCGACGAGACCTCCGCAAAAAAAATCTGGGACGAGGCCAACGCCAAGCTCGCCGACCCCGCACTCTCCGCACGCGGCATCCTCAAGAAGTTTGCCGTCGAAGTCGTCTGCACCACCGACGACCCCGCCGACCCGCTCGACGCCCACGGGCAAATCCGCCGCGAGCAACTCGAGGCTGGCGTGGGCAGCGGCGGCGGCGTGGGTGGTGACGGTGGTGGTGCTGACGGCGGCGGTGGTGGTGGCGGTGGTGGTGGCGGTTTCACGACAAAGGTTCTCCCGACCTTTCGCCCCGACAAAGCCCTCACCGTCGGCGTCCCCGCCGCGTTCAATGCGTGGGCGGACAAACTCGCCGCCACCGCCAACGTCGACACCGCCTCCTTCGGCGGCTTCCTCGCGGCGCTCGCGAAACGCCACGCGGACTTCCGCCTCGCGGGCGGGCGTCTCTCCGACCACGGCCTCGAGCGCTGCTTCGCCGCCGACTGCACCGAGGCGCAGGCCACGGCGATTTTCGACGCGGTGCGCTCTGGCAAAACGCCCGACGCCGCCGAGCAGGAGCAGTTCGGCGCATACATGATGCTTTTCTTCGGCGAGCTTGACGCCGCTGCGGGTTGGACGAAGCAGCTTCACCTCGGCCCCATCCGCAACACCAACGCCGACCTCTTGCGGCGTGTCGGCGCGGACGCGGGCTGCGACTCCGTGGGCGATTTCCCGCAGGCACGTGCTCTCGCGTGGTATCTCGGCAAACTCGCCGAGCGCGACGCCCTCCCCAAGACAATTCTCTACAACATCAACCCTGCCGATAATTACGTCTTCGCGACGATGGCGGGCAACTTTCAGGACGGCGTCACGGCGGGCAAGATACAGCACGGCTCTGGCTGGTGGTTTCTCGACCAAGAGGAGGGGATGCGCGGGCAGTTAAACGCCCTCTCCAACCTCGGCCTCCTCTCGCGTTTTGTCGGGATGTTGACGGACTCGCGCTCCTTCCTCTCGTATCCGCGCCACGAGTATTTCCGCCGCATCCTGTGTGACCTCCTCGCCACCGATGTCGCCACCGGGCGTCTCCCCGACCGCCGCGATTACCTCGACCGCCTCGTCGCCGACGTCTCTCACGACAACGCCGCCCGCTACTTTGGCTTTTGAGCCGATACCGTTTAACCTACGAACGGCAGTTGGAGGGGAAGTATTGCGAGAAGATGTTGTGGCAGCTGCGCTTGGTGGATTTGTGAAGGCGCACCTGTTGGTGCGTCGAACAAAGCCAACAAGTGCAGATGACATAACA
>JAITPT010000033.1 GCA_031289285.1 Puniceicoccales bacterium | reverse complement strand
GGGTTTGGGGTTTGGGGTTTGGGTTGGGAAGTTTTGATGTCCCCCAAACTGGACACAGGCACAAGCTCACCTCCTTTGTGCCCTTTGCGAAAACCTTTGTGACCTTCGTGGTAAAAATGCCCTTCGTGGTTTTTTTTGGGGGGGGTAAATGCCCTGCGTGGTTTTTTTGGCACTACGCGAACGACATCGCCTGCACTCCTCATATCTGCGCTATCTGCGTCATCTGCGGTTCAAAGCCGTTTTTTTCTGCCGTGCATGCCGCGCAGGAGCAGGCGCAGCTGCAGCTGCGACGACGCTGCCTTCAGATTTCGGGGAAGACGCCCCTGCGCACTTGCGCGAAGAGGTCTTGCAGGTCAGGGAGCGACATCTTGCGCAAGTGCGCCGTCTGCTCGTCGGCCAGCGGTGTCGCCAAACGCTCGTAGTGGATGCGGATCTCTCCTATCAACACGCCGCGCTTGAAGCCGATTTTGTAGCCGCGCTTCAGACCAATCTCGAAGGCGCACTGCATCGCTCGCTCGAAGCCGTGCTCAAAGCTGCGCTCGAAGACCACCTTCTCCCTCTTGCGGAGATGTTGCCCTATCCGCTCTTTGATGAGTGATTCGATGAGTGTCATGGTGTAGGTCTCCGTTGGTTCGAGGCAGAGCGGGTGTTTTTAGATTTTTGGGAAGACGCCCTTGTCCACTTGCGCGAAGAGGTCTTGCAGATAGGTGAGCGACATCTTGCGCAAGTGCGCCTCCTGCGAGTCGGTCAGCGGTGTCGCCCAAAACTTGTAGCGGTCGCAGATGCGCCCAATCAAGATGCCGCGCTCTTCGCCGATGACGATGCCGCGCTCTTTGCCGCGCTCTTCGCCGATGACGATGCCGCGCTCTTCGCCGCGCACTTCGCCGCGCTCTTCGCCGATGACGATGCCTTTTTCAAGGGATTTCCCTTCTCGTTCTTTGATGAGTGATTCGATGATAGTCATGGTGTAGGTCCCCGTTCGTTCAGGTAAAATCTTTACCAGTTCTTCTACTTCCTCGCAGCTTAACTTTCCCGATACAGAAATCAAGTAGCGAATCAAGAGCGTGTAAAAAACTTCATCCGTCACCGACAGATCGTCCAATTCGGAACAGCGCCGCGTAAAAAATCCCGTCAAATCTTCGCGTCGCCCAGACAGCATCGCTTCCAAAATTAAACGCCCGCGTCGGCTGCCAACCATTTCGTCCGGTGACAAGGACGCCAAATCAATCAGTCTGAAATCGAACTTAAAGGCGAAAGGCGCGAGCGCGGCCTCCGCCGCAGGCGTGGGCGCAGGAGCGAGCAGGTGCTGGAAATTGGTCGCGCCGCGCCAAGGAGTCTTGCCGTTGTGGACAACGATGATGAGCAGACGCGGCAGCGGTGCGCCGGGATGTTCCTTGAGAAAACGAGAGTAAAACCCCGAGCCATAGGCCAGCAACCGAACCGCAAAAAACGTGTCCGGCTCCGCCTCTTCCTCCAGATGAAAAATGAAGGGCAGGCAGCCACCAAGCGCCGTGAACGCCTCGAAGGCCATGTCAGCACGGTGCTCGACGAAGAGGGAGTCGAAGACCTCAGAAGAGATGCGTCTGAGCGCAGGCCAATCCACGAGATTGACGATAGCCGCAGGGTAGATGTCGCGGCAGAGCGCTTCGACCTCGGCAGGCTGCCAGTAATGGGCTTTGAAAAGCACATCGTGAGGCATGATGAGTTTGTGCTCTTTGAGCAGGGCAGCGACGATGTGCGCACCCTCCTCCGGCGGCGAAGGCGGCGCGTGGGTGACGGCGGCGGCGGGGGCGGCGGCGGGGGCGTCAGGTGTGGACGAGGTGGACGGAGTGGACATGGTGGACGGCGTGGACGGTGTGGACGGAGTGGACATAGTAGCAGGTATCGGAGGCACACTCAGCATGTCCACTGCGTCCACGATGTCCACAACGTCCATTGCGTCCACCGGCGGGCGACGGGCGGGTGGTGGCGGGTGTCTCGTGCATCGCGGGTGTCTCGGTGTTTGCGCTTGCCGCGCTGCCCGAAGGCATTTCCCTCTCCGCCCCTTCCGCACACCTACACAACTCTTCTACAACCCACACCGCGCAAAAACCATGTCCTCCGAAATCCGCACCGCCGCCGAAGTCCGCCAGAGCTTCCTCGATTTTTTCCGTTCAAAGCAGCACACCATCGTGCCCTCATCGAGCCTTCTCCCCGACTCGCCAAACCTCCTCTTCACGAACGCAGGGATGAACCAATTTGTCCCGATTTTTCTCGGTGAAAAAAAATGTCCCTACACGCCCGGACGCGCTACCGATACCCAGAAGTGTATCCGCGCTGGCGGCAAACACAACGACCTCGACGACGTTGGCCTCGACACCTACCACCACACGTTTTTCGAGATGCTGGGCAACTGGTCGTTTGGCGACTACTTCAAACGCGAGGCCGTGGCGTGGGCGTGGGAACTTATCACGGGAGTCTGGAAATTTCCGCCAGCGCGCCTCTACACCACCGTCTATGCGCCCGACAAGGCGAAGGGCGACCCCGCCGAGTTTGACCAAGAAGCCTACGACGCATGGGCGGAGAAGTTTCGCGCTGTGGGTCTCGACCCCGCCGTCCACATCGTCAACGGCAACAAAAAAGACAACTTCTGGATGATGGGCGAAACCGGCCCCTGCGGCCCCTGCACAGAGATACACATTGACCTCACGCCCGACGCCTCGACTGGCGGCAAGCTCGTCAACGCTGGCTCTCCGCTGTGCATGGAAATTTGGAACCTCGTTTTCATTCAGTTCAATGCCAACCCCGACGGCTCATTTTCCCCGCTCCCCGCCCGCCACGTGGATACCGGCATGGGCTTCGAGCGCGTCTGCGCAATCATGCAGTGTACAAAAAACTTTAGGGACTTCGGCGGCATCATTTCCAATTACGAGACCGACATCTTCAGGCCAATTTTTGACGCGCTCGAAAAGATGTCCGGCAAGAAATACGCATCTACGTTGCCCGTTGTCGGCAGCGGCGACACCACCGAGCAGGAGCGCGTGGACATCGCGTTTCGCGTCATCGCCGACCACATCCGCACACTTTCGTTTGCTATCGCCGACGGCATCCAGCCGGGCAACAACGACCGCAATTACGTCCTCCGCCGCATCCTCCGCCGCGCCGTGCGCTACGGGCGAGCGCTGGGTTTCAAGGAGCCGTTTTTCCACAAACTCGTTGACGTGCTCGTCGGGACGATGGGCGGCGTCTTCCCCGAAATCGCCGCCCGCGCCGCCCACGTCAAAGACGTTATCCGCGCCGAGGAAGAAGCCTTCAATCGGACACTCGACAGGGGGCTGACGTTGTTCGAGGAAGAGGCGGCGAGACTCTCCGGCAAAACGCTCTCCGGTGACTTTGTTTTCAAACTCTACGACACCTACGGTTTCCCGCTCGACCTCACCGAGCTACTCGCCCGCGAGCGCGGTCTCGCCGTTGACACCGCCGGCTTCGACCGCCTCATGGGCGAGCAACGCGAACGCGCCAAGGCCGCCCAGAAACGCGAAGTCATCACGCTCTCCAACCTCGTCGGGAAAACGAAAACCGAGTTCGTTGGCCACGCGCAACTCCGCGCCGTCGCCCATGTCAGCGAGGTCGTCCATGTCAAAGACAACACGCTTGCCCTCGTCTTCGAGCGTTCGCCGTTTTACGCCGAAATGGGCGGCCAAGTCGGCGACACCGGTCTCATCTCCGTCGGCGCGAAAACATGGCGCGTCGCCAACACTCAGAAGTCTGGCGACACGTTTCTGCACATCCTCGACGCTGCCGACAGCGACGCCGACGCCGCTCCTGCGCTCGGCACCGAGGTCGAGTTGGCCGCCGACACGCCGCGCCGCCGCGCTATCGAGCGCCACCACACGGTCACGCACCTTTTGCACTGGGCGCTTCACAAAGTCGTCGCTTCCGACATCGCGCAAAAAGGCTCTTTCGTGAGCGACGAAAAACTCACGTTTGACTTCAACTCCGCTCCGCTCACCCGCGAGCAAGTCCGCGAAGTCGAGCGTCTCGTGAACGAAAAAATTTGGGAGAACGCTGCTGTCTCGTGGACGGAAGTTCCCCACGCCGAGGTCAAAGGCAGAGCGGATGTGATGCAGTTTTTCGGGGACAAATACGGCGAGCTTGTGCGCGTCGTGCAAATCGGCGGCGAAGCTGGGCGGCTCGACGGCTACTCGATGGAGCTTTGCGGCGGCACACATGTCCGCGCCACGGGCGAAATCGGTCTTTTCCGCATCGTCGCCGAAAACGCCATCGCCGCCGGAGTTCGCCGCATCGAGGCAGTCGCGGGCGGTGCCGCCTACGCACGTGTTTGCGCCGAGACGGAAAAGCTGGCGGCGGTCGCGGCGACGGCGGGCGCGTCGGTCGCCGAGTTGCCGCAGAAGGTCGCGCAGCTCGCCGCCACGCTTTCCGACACCGAGAAGAAACTTCGCACGTTCCGGCAACGCGAGAACGCCATCCTCGCGGCGAATTTGGCGATAAAGGCGAAGTTCTCTGGCGGCCTGCGCGTCATCATCGCCCAAACTGCGGCGGAGACGCCTGTCGTTCTGCGTGAGCTTGCCAACGGGCTGATTAAGCAGGTGGATGTCGTGGTGTTGGCGGCGGTCATTGAGGGCAAGGTGAGTGTTGTTTGCCAATGCGCGGCGGCGGCGATTGCCGCTGGGCGCAACGCCGGAAAAATCGTAGGTGCCCTCTGCCTCGCCCTCGGCGGTAAAGGCGGCGGCAAACCCGACAGCGCAATGGGCGGCGGCACCAACACCGCCGGCCTCCCCACCGCCCTCGCAACCATTGAAATGATGGTGTGAGGGGTGAGGGATGAGGTGAGGTAACCAACGCGCTCCATAAGGGCGGTGCCCGTGCCCGTGCCCGTGTCGAGCGGAAATCGAGAGTCAAAGGAAAAAAGGGTCTGACACTTTATTGGCCTGTGGGCAGCGGCACCAATCCCGCAGACCTCCCCACCGCCCTCGCAACCATTGAAATGATGGTGTGCGGGCGGGGGTAAGCTACGCACACCATGAGTGCGG
>JAITPT010000319.1 GCA_031289285.1 Puniceicoccales bacterium | reverse complement strand
GTCGTTGTCGTTGTCGCTGTCGTCGTGCTCGACTGGCGCGGGCAGTTCGGGCGCGGGCACCGGAGAGTGTGGCGTGTAGGCGTCGGACTCGATGTCGGGCCGGTGCGTGTGCTTGTAGTGGTCGGGGTCTTTCTCCTCTGGGAAAAGATACTTTGGTGCAGGTAAACCTATGCCCAGACAGAAGTTAGTTGCCACGACCTTTTTCCATTTCAAGAGGAAGACAATCGGGTATTCGCGCCAGCCGTGCTCCGCCAAAAGTAGCTTGCGCACGACCGCCGTGTAGAAGACGTCGCCGAAAAAAACTTCCATGCGGACATCGGCCTCTTCCTTGGTAATTTCGGGATTGACACGGCGGATAAAGTCCTCGAAGAGCCGCTCGGCAGGGCCAATCCAGTCGAGGGTTTGGAAGGCGTCCACGGAGCCGCGCCCGAAGACGACTTGCAGCATGAGCCAGTCGAGATGGCGAATGCGATTGGGGCCGTGGAAGCTGTCGAAAAAGAGGTGGACGCTCTCGGCCACGGCGTCGGCGGCGGCCTGCTTATCGTCGGGGTTAGCTTTGATAACTGGGGTGACACATCGCATGTAGAGGTCGCCGTTGGAGAGGAAATGGCGGACGGTTTCACGGTAAAGAAACGCCTTGTTTCCGAAGTGGTGGATGATGAGGCTTGCCGCCACGTCGGCCTCGTCGGCGATGTCTCTCAAGCTCACTCCGTCATAGCCGCGCTGTGCGAAGAGTCGGGCAGAGACACGCAAGATATTGAGACGAGTTTTCTCGCCTTGCGTATTTTTTCGCTCGCTGACTTTCTTCGTTTTTTGCTTTGCCATGTGGTTAGGGAAATCCCGAATTACGCAACGAATGTAACGCTTCATGGCGCGTTTGTCGCGTTAAAAATTTGCCCGAAAAACCGCAGTTAGTCGGCGACATTTTGCGAACACCCGCTGCGGGAAAGCAGCAGGGAATGGGGCGGCGACGGAGCGGAAATTGGGCGGCGAATTGGGCGGCGAAGGGCGGCTCGTTTTTTTACGCGGGGAAGAGTGCCTCGGCGATTTGGACGGCGTTGAGCGCGGCACCTTTCCAGAGCTGGTCGCCACAGACCCAGAGCGCGAGGCCGTTGTCAAATGCGGTGTCTTGGCGGAGACGACCCACGCCACATTTTTCCTTGCCAGAGTAAAACCAAGGCATCGGGTAGGTTTTGTTTTGCGGGTCGTCGCAAAGCTCGGCACCGGAGAACGCGGCGATGGCGGCACGGGCGGCGGCGATGTCCACCGGTTTTTCAAACTCGGCGTTGAGCGCGATGGAGTGGGCGCGCAACACGGGGACGCGCACGCAGGTCGTCGAGGCACGCAGCGCGGGAAGCGCCATGATTTTTCGGCCCTCGTTGAGCATCTTCATCTCCTCCTTCGTGTAGCCAGTGTCGAGGAAACTGTCCACGTGCGGGATGAGGTTGAAGGCGATTTGATGAGGATAAACCTGCGCCTCCAAGGGGCGCCCCTCCGCCCACGCCTTTGTCTGCGCCTCAAGCTCGCGCATGGCAGCGGCACCAGTGCCGGAGACGGCTTGGTAGGTGGCTGCAAAAAAGCGTTTCAGGCCGAAGGCGAGATGCAGCGGCCAAAGACCCATGAGCGCAATCGCCGTCGAACAATTTGGGTTGGCGACGATGCCGTTGTGCGAGGCAAGCGCGGCGGCATTGATTTCCGGCACGACGAGCGGCACCGCCGCATCCATGCGAAAGGCCGAGCTGTTATCTATGACGACACAGCCGCGTTTCACCGCCTCCGGCGCGAGGGTGCGGGAGATGTCGCCGCCCGCGCTGAAGACGGCGAAGTCGAGGCCGGCGAAGGCGTCGGGCGTGGCCTCAGCGATTGTCCATTCCGCGCCAGCGAAGGGGACTTTTTTTCCGGCGGAACGCGCCGACGCCAGCAAGCGTGGCTCGCCGACGGGGAAGTTGCGCTTCGCGAAGAGCGCGAGAAGTTCTTGACCAACGGCGCCGGTCGCGCCAACTATGCCAACTTTGTATGCCATTTTCCGAGACTGTTAAAAGATTGTTTGAAGAGCTTGAGACCCGCCGCAGAGAACTGCGTCTGGGGGCGCGGGAAGATTGCCTTTGCGTGTCACTTGTCGAGCAAAAGTTGTGGCTTCTGAACCGCGGCATGACGGTGACGGCGTGGCCGATTTCGACCTCGCGAGCGGAACCTTCGTGCGTGCCCGACTCGTTGGGAACCCCGCGAGGGCTGCACCAAATCGCGGAAAAAATCGGTGCGGGCGAACCGATAGGGACGGTTTTTAAGGGGCGCACGCCGCTGGGGTTTGTCTGGCAAAACGCGCCGGAGCCGTTGCGCGACGAAAACCTTATCACGTCGCGAATTTTGTGGCTGGACGGATTGGAGGCGGGCAAAAATCGGGGCGCGGGCTGCGACACGCACTCGCGTTATGTCTATATCCACGGGACAAACCAAGAGGGCAAAATCGGGACCCGCAACAGCCACGGCTGTGTCTTGCTGCGCAACGCCGACATGCTCAGCGTCTTTGACGCCGCGCCAACTGGTGCCTTTGTTTGGATAGGAGATTGACCCAGAAAACCGACTCGGAAGCCTCTCGGAATGCCTGCGGACGGCCAGCGGAACAACGGGAAGCGTTTTTGATTTTGCGCGATTTGCCTGCCATTGCGTGATTTGTCTGTCACCGTCGCCCCGCCGCGCTCTCTCGCGTCCTGCACTCACAATGCGTGGGAAAAATATCGTACTTTGATGGAACGTAAGGAAATATGAAGCAAAACTTCACCGGTTTTTATTCGGATTCCATGAAAAAAGCGCAAAAAAGGGCGCAAAAAAGGGACAGACCCTTTTTTCATTTGACATCCCTTTTTTGACTTGCCCCTAATTGCCCACGCCACCCGCGCAGTTTGCGAGTTCACCAACAGTTGTTCACCGCATCATCCTGTGAAGAATTGGCGGGCTGGATGTAAAAATGGAAAAAGGGACAGACCCTTTTTCCTTTGACAGCGCTTTTCCGACTTGCCCCAAATCCCCCGCACCACCCGCGCAGTTTGCGAGTTCACCAACAGTTGTTCACCGCATCATGCTGTGAAGAATTGGCGGGCTTGATGTAAAAATGGAAAAAAGGGACAGACCCTTT
>JAITPT010000223.1 GCA_031289285.1 Puniceicoccales bacterium | reverse complement strand
CGCGCTGCGCGAGAGCGGTTTGCCGCCGGAGGCCATCGGCTTTGTCAGCGCACACGGCACCGCCACCGACCGCGGCGACATCGCCGAGAGCCACGCGACGGCTGGCGTCTTTGGAAACCGCGTTCCGATTGCGTCCTTGAAAAGTTATTTTGGCCACACCCTTGGCGCGTGTGGCGCGGTCGAGGCGTGGCTGACGCTCGAAATGGCGCGAGACGGCTGGTTCGCGCCGACCATCAACCTCGACGAAGTTGACCCGCTCTGCGCCGCGCTGGATTACGTGACGGGCGGCGGGCGCGACTTGGACATCGAGTATTTCATGAGCAACAACTTTGCCTTCGGCGGCATCAACACCTCGCTCGTCATCCGCCGCGAGCGGTGAGGCGGCGGGCGGCGGTTCTGCGCAAATCGGCGCGGGTGCCTTGCCTCAGTGCCGTGCTACGTCGGCGTGGCCGACGATGCGGGCGATGAGGGTTTGCCCGCGAAGGGTGTCGCGAAGCTCGTGCTCGATGTCGTCCATCTCGGCGTGGACGGCCTCGACAGATAAATCTCCAGCGGCGCGGCAATGGTAATTCACGATGCGCCCCGCCTGCGTCTCGCGCACACGCACGTCGTGGATTTCGCCGACGAGTTTGCGTCGCGCCGCACCCGCCACCAGCAGCGCCTGCACACGCGCCGTCTCCTCGTGCGGAGCGTCGCGCCCAGCGAGCGGCCCGGCGTCGAGCGGCTCCACGTGCGGCTCGATTTCGGCGGCAGAGCCAAACTCGCCGCGCAGCCCGCGCTTGAAATCTTCCGCAAGCGTGTGCGCGTCGCGGAGCGTCATTTTGCCGTCAACCTCCATGTCAAAACTGATGCTGAGTTTTTTGCCCAACTCCTGCACGGTGACGTGGTGGAGGGGCAGACGGCGGGCTTGCCCTGCCAGCAAAACGCGCTCGCGCACGGTCTCGAAATTCGGAGCACGGGGGTTGGCAACGAGCGTCAACTCGGTGTCGGGATACTCGGCGGCGACGGCCTGCCGGACGCGCTCTTTGATGTCCGCCGCCTCGCCCAGCGAGAAGGAGCGCGGCGTGGCAAAGATGACTTCTGCAAAAACCTTACTGCCGTCGGAGCGGACGCGGGCGGACTCGACGTCGAGGACGCCGGTGGTGGTTTTGACGATGGCGCGGAGGCGTTGGGTGCGCCCGGGCGGGGCGGCGTCGAGCAGGGTGTCGAGGGCGCGTTTGCCGAGACGCCAACCCGCCGCGCCGATGAAGGCGGCGACTGCGGCAGCGGCAAACGTGTCGGCGAAGGGCACGCCGAAACTGGCGGCGAGGAGACCGGCGAGCACGGCGAGCGAACCAGCCATGTCGGAGGCGAAGTGGAGCGCGTCGGCGGCGAGTGCTTGGCTGCCCGTCTCGCGGGCGACGCGCCGCAAGATGCGGATGCGGTTGAGGTCAACGGCGATTGAGGCGAGGACGACGCCGACGACGAGTGCGGAGACGTGGACAGGGGCGTCGCCGCCGTGGAAGAGTTGCCACGCGGCGCGGGCGAGCACGGCGAGCGCGAGAGCGAAGAGGACGCCCGTCTCGACGAGGGCAGCGACGCTTTCGATTTTTCCGTGGCCGTATTGGTGCTCCTCGTCGGCGGGTCTTCCGGCGTGGCGCACGGCGAAGAGTGTCACGATGGTTGCGCCGGTGTCGGCAAGCGCGTGGGCGGCTTCGGAGAGCAGCGCGAGCGAACCGGAGAGTAGGCCCGCCGCAAGTTTGCCGAGGGCGAGGACGCCGCTGGCGACCACCGACCAAAACGCGGCACTCTCTTTGGCGGCGTTGCCCGACGCTGCCACGCCCTTCGCGGCAGGCGCGGCGGCGGGCGGAGGTGGCGGGTTTTCGGCTTCGGCTTGGGTCTGGGTTTGGGTTTCCATCGCGGCGGCTTGGGCGCGAGACGATTGCCACCTTTGGGCAGACGTGAAAGCAAAAAGGCGCGAGCGGCGTGTTGCCAGCAGTTCTCGGCGTTGCAAAAAACAATTGCGTTTTCGCCGCCTGCAAAAACGCTTCGCGGCGCATCATGAACACTCCGCAAAGCATCGCAGCCCGGCTGGCTAAGCCCGTCGCAATTTTCGGAACGGGCGTCAGCGGTCTTGCCGCTGCCCGCCTTGTCGAGAGCGCGGGCGGTGTGCCTACGCTCTATGATGAGCGGGGGAGCGGCGACATTTGCCGCAGCTTCGGCGCAGACGAGGCGGCGCGGCACGAGCTTGCGATTTACAGTCCGGGGTTCCCGCAGCGGCACCCGTGGCTACTCGCGGCGCGGCGGGCGGGTGTGCTTTGCCTCGGCGAACTCGACTTCGCCTCGCTGTTTTGGAAATCGCCCATCGTCGCCGTGACGGGCACCAACGGCAAAACCACGTTGACCGAGTTTCTTGTTTTTGCCCACAAACGCGCCGGACGTGAGGCGGTGGCGACGGGCAACATCGGCTACCCGCTCTCGCGGATTTTTGAGCTTGGCGGCAACCGTATGCCGCTGCCTGTTTGCGAGGTCAGCTCGTTCCAATCGGAAGACCTGCGCCACTTCGCGCCCACCGCGCTGCTGTGGACAAACTTCGCAGAAGACCACCTCAACCGCCACGGCGATTTGGAAACTTATTTCCGCGCCAAATACAAACTTGTGGAACGTCTCGCGGGGCGGCGGCTAATCGTCGGCGAGTCTGTCGCGGAGTTTGCGAAAAAATTTGGCCTGCCGCTACCGGCTTTCACCGAGGTAGCGACCCGCGCTGAGGTGGCGGGCAAAACGCCGCCCGATAGCGTGTTTGCGACCTTTCCGCAGCGGGAAAACTACGCGCTCGCCCGCCGCTACTGGCTCGCCGAGGGGCTGCCCGAACGCGCATTGGAGGAGGCGGCGCAGGTCTTCGCGCCAGCAGGGCACCGCCTCGAAAAAGTCGCCGTGTGCGACGGCGTGACGTATTGGGACGACTCGAAGGCGACTAACTTTCACGCCGTTCTCGCCGCGCTCGAAGCCTTGCGCGGGGACGTTTGCTGGATAGGCGGCGGGCGCTCCAAGGGCGGCGATTTGGCGGCGTTTGTGGAGAAGGTCGCCGCACGTGCGAAGGCTGTTTTTCTAATCGGCGAAACCGCGCCGGAGCTTTTTGTGTGTTTCCAAGAAAAGGGAGTGCAGGGTGCCGTTTTCAAAAAACTGCCCGACGCCGTGCGTGCAGCGCGAGCAGTGGCAAAAAGCGGCGACTCGGTTTTGCTCAGTCCGGGCTTCGCGAGTTTTGATATGTTTCGCGACTACGCCGAGCGCGGTTTGATTTTTGAGCAAACCGTGCGCGCCTTTCGCGAGACTCGCTGAAAATCAAAAAACCTATTTTGATTTGCGCGTGGTATTGTCCACAGGTTTCGGGTCAATGAAGTTTCGGTAGGGGAACTCGTCCAGAGGCATGTCTTTGCATCTCTTGCGCAGTTTCCGTGCGATGCAACGAAGGTGGGGGTGCCTGATATTGAGTTGGTAAAGGGCGATGGTGGTCTGCGCTCGTTTCTGGTCGTCAGCGGTGGCATTTTCATTGGGCAGCAGATGCCCGCGCGTGTAACTCCAACGGAAATAGCGGTTGAAATCGTAACCCTCGGCATCGGGTCGCAAAAGTGCTTCGTCAAACTTTTCACCCTTCCGCTGGCAACGATGACAGCAGAGATACAGGTTGTCCCATTGGAAGGCGAGTTTTGGGTGTGTGCTTTTGGGCTGGAAATGTTCGATGGTGTCCGTGTCCGCCGCATAACAATCGCAAAACGAACAATGCGCCTGTGTTTGCGTTTCGAGCAGCGGCAGCAAAATCTTGTTGACGCTTTCACCGTCCTGTTCGTGCCAGTGAAACTTCGCTGACGGGTCTTTGGCTTTGCGCGTCGCCCACTCGTTTCCCCATTGCTCCCCGTTTTTTTGGAGAACCTCTGGCTCTGCTGCCCGTTTGAATGCCCGCATTGACATAGTGTTTCGGTGTTTGAAAGTTTTTGTGTCGTTATTGTGCGGCGGAAAATAGCCGGTTCATTTGCGCGATTTCCTGTCCCATGATGAGATGCAATTCGTCGCAACGCTCCGCAATCTCGGACGCCGATTTCTGAACTTCGCGTTGTGCTTCGTCTCGCTTTTGTTTGTCGCGTTGCTTGTAGGCGTCGTCGCGCTTCGCTTCAAATTCGCGGAGAAGTCGTTCCGACTCTGGGTCGTAAATCTGGAGTTCGTCCAGCCCCATTATATCCTCGACGACGCTTAGGTAGCTGCTGCCTTTCCCCGTCTTGATGGGCTTTTCCGCCAGAACGCCTTTTTCGCTTGGCTTCAAGATATGAATGTAAGCTTGGTTCACGGACGAGATGACAAAGGGCGAATGCGTAGCGACAAAGATTTGCGCTTGCGGGAAAAGCCGTTGAAAAGCGGGAAGGATTTTTCGCTGCCAACTGGGGTGCAAGTGACTTTCGATTTCGTCCAGCAGAAAGATGCAAGGCGTGTCTTCTATCTCGCCTTTGCCTTCGAGCACGGCGTCCGTCATAGCAACGGCGTGAGCGAGCCAGCCGATTATGGAACGCAAGCCGTCAGGCAGCAGACTGAAGTGCAGGCCATGTTCGCTGCCCCAATTCACGGAAATCTGGGCTTCCCCGTAAGCCGCAATGTTGAATTGAAAATCGCGCCCCGTGATTTCCGATATCGTTTTTTCCAAGTTGGAAACCAAGCGCACAAATCGCGAAAGTGTGGGATTGCCTTTGGCGTTGCGCATCTCCAGTCCCGACTGCGCCAGCAAGTTGACAATTGTTTGTAATAGCTGTTGCGATTGCTCCGGTGGGCGAGCAAATGACAGGCAAATCTTTCTATCTGGTTTGGGTGTCGGTTTAAAAAAAACGACTTTTGCATCCTCAATGTAAGCCGTGCCATTGTAGGCGAAGGCGGGAATGGTAGGGCATGTTTCCCATGTGGCGACGTCCACATTCAGCACTATCGGCGGCACATTGAGTTGTACGTATCCGCGTTGGGGTTTCGCAGGCGCATTCAGCGTAATTCCAACGTCTTTCCCCAGCCCCACCGCTCGCTTCTCCAAATGCTCCTCATTGCCGAGCACTGCCGCCAGAACCGAGAGCAAGCGGGTTTTCCCCGTGCCATTGACGCCTGTCAAGATGTGGGTTTCCGCCAACTGTTTGTCCTCCCGCTCTTGGGGAAACTCGATGGTCTGGTCGGCGAACGGCGGGAAGTTTTTGAAAGTCAAGTCGTGAAACATGTAGGCAAGATAACATCATTTTTGCAGAAAGTGCAAGACGCTATTGTAGCGTCTCACAAATAGCTGACCCTTATTTTTCACAATTGGTCCATAGCGGAAGTGCGAGGGAAAGGGGGCTGGCGATGCACACAACCCCAACGGGGTTTCCCAACAAAGCCCAAGGTTGGCGAGCAGAGCGAGCCTACCCTGGGTAACGCCAACAACACACCCCAACCCCAAAGGGGTTGCCCAACGAATGCCGAGGGGTGCCGCCGGAGACCTCGTTGGGCAACCCTTTCAGGGTTGGGGTGTCCTCGTGGAGCGGACCCAGGGTAGGTGCTCGTTCCTCGCACCAACCCTGGGCTTTATTGGGAAACCCCGTTGGGGTTCTGAAGTGCAGTTCTGAACATCTAAAAGTCGCCCATGTGCCGTTTAGGCACTTAAGAGACACTACAGTAGGTTACCCCCGAAGTCTGGCACAAAATCTCACACGAAGGCACGAAGACACGAAGATTTCAAAATGGAGTCCTGGCAAAAATTATCCTGTTCGTCCTGTTTATCCTGTCCAAAAATCGGGGTTCAGATTTTTTTTAGACAGGATAAACAGGATTTTCTTAGGATATGTTTTTCTTTTGTGTTCATTCTCCGATGTCGCTTTGCTCGGTAGT
>JAITPT010000084.1 GCA_031289285.1 Puniceicoccales bacterium | reverse complement strand
CCCCCTCCTAAATAATTAACCAGACTAAAAAAATCATTTGACTCCCCTTTGTCCCTGTCATTTACCCCGAACATTTACCTCCCGCCCGTTCGCGCCTTTCGCGCTTTTCGCGGTTACCCCTCCCCCCCTCCTCCTGTCACATCTGTGCTATCTGTGTCATCTGCGGTTAAAAATCCGCCTGCCTCCTCCTCTCTCCAAAATAATTAACCAGACTAAAAAAATCATTTGACTCCCTTTTATCCCTTAGCATTTGGCCCTGCCATTTACCTCCCGTCCGTTCGCGCCTTTCGCGCTTTTCGCGGTCACCCTTCTCCCCTCCTTCTGTCTCATCTGTGCTATCTGTGTCATCTGCGGTTAAAAATCCGCCTGCCTTCCCCCTTTCGAATAATTAACCAAGTCAAAGGAAAAAAGGGTCTGGCACTTTATTGGTATTGGGCTGCCAGTTGCCCTCATGGAGTGCGGTGGCAGAGGGCGCGGGGTGTATCTCCGCGCCCACCGACACCGCTTTCAACCTAAGAACGGTAGTTCAGCGGAAAGAGCAAGCCGCAGACGGCCAAAAGATTGTGCAAAACCGCCCGCATTAACTGCCGTTTTTAGGTTAAAAGCTGCCAGAAAGACAGTGGCGGGAGATACCGTATCGCAGACTGCCAAGTCTGCGGCGTGGTGTGCGCGAAGCGCACTTCGGAAGAGCCGTTGTGCTTCAAGCAGACTCAGCAGTCTGGTTGCTATGCAGCATAACATGCCGATTTCCAGCATGTTGCGCCATCTGCAAAAGTGGTGTCTGTGCTCGTTTCCCGCTTTGCCACCGCACTTTATAAGTGTGGTGCTTGCCAGCCCATGTCGAACAAAAATCGAGAGTCAAATGAAAAAGGGTCTGGCACTTTATTGGTATTGGGCCGCCAGTTGCCCTCATGGAGGGTGGTGGCAGAGGGCGCGGGGTGTATCTCCGCACCCACCGACACCGCTTTTGCAGGCGGTGCTACTACCCCCCCCCCCGCATCCGCATCTCCTGCTGCCCCGAAAGCGGTCTCGGTGGGTGCTCCGTTTCACCATGCGCCCTCTGCTACCGCACCCCATAAAGCACCCCCCCCTTGCTATACTGCCATGCCCACTCCGTCCCACCACTCGCTCGCTCGCCCGTCCACCGCCCGCTCGCCCGCTCCACTTTTTTACTTGTGAAAAAAACTCGCCCGCCCGCCGCTTACCGCCAACATGTCCACTCCGCAAAAACACACTGCCACCGCACTGCCGCCACACCGCCACCTCACGCCGACTCGCTCCCGCCGCACCGCCGCCTCACCACCGCCACGCTACCAACTCACCTCCAACTCGCCGTCGCTACACCTCTCGCCACACGTTTTTCCGCCCATGCCTTGGCAACTCATCTACACATCCGCCCCCTCCGGACTCCTGCCGGGTCGCTCCGGTTTTTGCGTTGTCGCCCGCCATCGCTCACTGCCCGAACGTCTGGCGGCTGCCCTTGAACGCATCAGCTCCTACGAGCCGATTGCCGGACGCCCCGTCATCTACGTGCATCGCATCGTCGTCACGGCCAACGAAACCTACAACGTCCTCACCCGCTATTGCGACGCTGGCGTGGACTACACCAGCCGCCGCAACTCGCTCGCGCACCACCTCGTTTTCACCCGCGCCGAGACCGCCGGCCTGCCCCCGCCCGCCGAAATCGCCCGTCGTTGGCAAGGTTGGCTCTCCGTTTGGAACGAGCAGCCGCGCTGGCTCGACGAGACCTCCGCCCAACTGCCCCCAGAAATAAAAACCGCCGAAACCGCTATGCCTGCCGAGACGTGGCGCGACATCTCCGGCGACGCCGCCAACGCCCTCCGGCTCTGCCCCGACGGCACTTTCGCAGAAACGCTCCTCGACATCTCCGGCGACGCCGCCCCGCCGCCCGACACCCAATTGCTGCGCCTCTTTGCCGAGAGTGCCTTACTCCTGCGCGGCGGCGCGTGGTCAGCGGGCTTTGCCACCCGTGCCCAGCGAACCGACTTGCCCGCGCAAACCCCTTGGCGCATCTCCGACGACCCCGAGACGCCGCTCTCCGCCCGCCGCGTTTTGCGCCTGCGCGAGATTGGCAAAAACCCCGATAACTCGCCCTCCGCCCGCCTCGCCCGCGAGGGCGCAAACGCAAAACCGCCCGCCGCAAAACCGCCCGCCCCCACCACCGCCGCAAAAACCACCACCGCCGCAAAAACCACCACCGCCGTAAAACTCAAAAGCAAAATCGAGCCGCCCGCCGCCAAGCAAAAAACCGCGCCGACCAACGCCACGCCCGCCACCGACCCGCCGCAAAAACCGCGCCTCAAATCCGAGGTCGCAGAGGCCGCCGCGACGGAGACTGCCGCGTTAGTCGCACCGCAAGTTTCGTCGGGTCTCGATGGGGCACGACAGGGGGCAACGGGTTTCGGTTTTGGCACTGCCGCCGCCATACCACACACCACCACGCCCGCGCCTATAGCCGCGCCGCTCGCCGACACTTTCACGCCCACCGCCCCTTCTTTTCTCGCAAGGCTTTTTTCCCCGTTTGCCGAGCACCCGTTGGCGGTCGCGCTCGTCCTTTGCGTCCTTGTTATCGGTGGCGGCGTCGCGCTCCTGCTCAAAACGCCCGACGACACGGAAAACATCGCGCCTGCCGCTCCCACCGCACCTGCCGGCAGCCCCGAAGCGGTTGCCGCGCTCCGCAAAACTGCCGAAGCCTCCTCACGCGCCACCGCCGCTCCCACCTCTGACTCTTCGCCCTCTGACCGCGCCGCTGCCGACCGCGCCGCCGCTCTGCTCGATTTGACAGAAGGCCAGTGGCGTCTCGAATGGAAAACCGAAGACGGCAAAAAGACCGCCCGCTTTTCCAGCAAAGTTTTCAAAGACTTCATCAGCCTCCCGCACAAAATAAGTGGCCGCAACAACGCGCCGTCTGTCAAAAAATACTTCTTCACCTTTGCCCGCGTTGGCGAAAAATCGCTGCAAATCGAAGTCCCTGCCAAAAACTTTACACAGTGGAAAGAAGTCTGGATTTCGAGCGGCGAAAAAGGCAGAGGAGTTGGCAAAGCACTCCGCCTTATTTTAGAGGAAAACGGCGTTATCCGTATCGAGTTCACACCGACAACACGGGGACGCGCCGCGCCTTGGGAAAGTTTTCTTACGACAAATAAAACATTCCGACTCACACTCTCCACCGACGACGACAGAACCCAAAAACACAGCAAGGCCAGTGTCCTTTTTGTCCCGCCCAGAGCTACGCCAAGTTTTGTAAAAGCCACTGACAACACTCCCGAAAGAGACCCACAAGCCGCGCCCGCCGCAAACAAACGCTGGCACTTGCTACTTGACGAAAACACGGAGCGCAGAACCGTCATGCTCAGTGCCGATGCGGTGCGTGTCCTCCTCCAATTCAGCGATGAAAACTCGCGCCTCGTCCTCATTCCGACGGACGATCTTGAGTTTGTGGCACATTTCTTCCCAACCGAAAATAAATCTACCCGCGACGCCCTTATCGAGGCACTCAACGCCACAAAAAAACGCTTCCCAATAAGCTACTCAGGAAACAAAAAGAAAAATCAGCGAATAGAAAACCGGCTCGCCTTCTTAAATAAGAACGCTGGCGCACCCGTTTCCCCAATCGCAAAATCGTGGACTGCCGCTCTTGTGCGAAACGTCTCAGAAGAAGTCGTCACACTCGCAGTTTTTGAATAACAAACAATGAACAATGAACAACAAACCAAACAAACAAATAAACAACTGACCATGAAACAACGCTGCCATGCTATGAAAACAAAAACCGCGCACTTGCTTTTCCTCGCCGCGCTCGTCGTCGCCGCCACCCTCCATTCTGGCTGCGGCGACGACTCGCGTAAAAAGACCGCCGCGCCCACCGCGCCGCAAACGACCACTCCCGCCGCTGGCGGCGTAACAAATTCTGCAAAAACGAGTTCCGCGCCGACTCCGCCCGCCATTCCCGCCGCCACCGTCGCGCCGAAGGTGCGCGTGTCCGCCAACGTCGCAGGTGCGGTTTGGCGCGAGGGCGATGTTTTTTCGGCGGTTGTCTCGCTCGAAAATAACACCTCCGCAGACCTTGCCGCCATCGTCAAAGCCGATTTATCCGGTGCCTCTATGTCCAACAGTAAAACAAAAAAGACATTCCTAAAGAGTGGCGAAAAGAAACGTATTTTCACTTTTTACACACCGGAGGACGACGGTGTTTTCACTGCGTCCGGTCTCCGCGCCGAACGGGCGCAGCTGAATGTTTCAGTCGCAACAGAAGCGGGGGAAGAACTCGACAAAACAACACGCGACGTTTTTATATATCCGCTTTACGACGACGCCGAGCTTGCCGACGCCCTACGCGGCGTCCGCATCGCCACATCTCCAACGCCGGAAGTTCTCGCCGACCTCGCGGCGGGCAAACCTGTTTTGTTGCTCGCGGACGCCGCCGCACCGCCGACTTTTTCTCTTTCCGGCGAAGCGAAATCCTCTCTAAAAGCGGACATCGCACACACACGTCCGCTTTTTGAAAACTTTCCTACCGACGCAACTTCGGGTGAACAATGGGCGCGTCTTTTGTCATTTGCCTCGGTTGTTGCTGTCGCGAATTTGCCAGTGAAAATTTCTCCGCTCGTCACATTTAACCCCAAAACCGCATTGGATAACAAGAACGCCAATAAACTTGTGATTGGCGAGTCTGTAACTGTCGCCGACGCAGGGAAAATTACGGGCAAGTTGTTAGTTTGTGGCATAAGTGAAAAAGTTTTGCGCGCCCACCCAGAGGGTCGGCACTTGCTCGCCTGCATGGCCGCCTATTTGTGCCGGTAAATCACCGTCGTCCCGTGGCGGTGGAAACAAATTTGGGTTCCTCGCTACTTTGAGTGGGAGCACTGATGCCGCCGCCCCGCACTATATTCTGCTGTGTGCGGAGCGAGAGTCTAACGAACATAAATTATTTTGAAGTCAAGCGAAAAAAATGGCTGCCTTTTTATTCAAGTGCGGCAAATGGCCAAAATATCTGCTGCGTTGTAAGTGCATGATTTTCCGCGTGTTGGAGAGACTAATTCCTTTTGCCGAGAGGGGAGGGGGGGGGGGATTTTCGCGGAACTAAATTCCCGTGTTCCAAAGAAGTTGTCCCTACTGGTT
>JAITPT010000078.1 GCA_031289285.1 Puniceicoccales bacterium | reverse complement strand
GGCCGTCTGCGGCTTGCGCTTTCCGCTCCACGCACCGCAAGGTGCGCGTCGGGAAAGCGCAAACCGCAGCCGCCTCAAAATCTTGCGCAAACCCATCCCGCTGAACTGCCGTTCTTAGGGTTACGATTTGTTTCCGCTCAAAATAGCGAGGAACCTATTTTTTGCGTTGGCGGCGGGCTTCGAAGAGGCAGATGCCGGTGGCGACAGAGACGTTGAGACAGGGGACGGTGCCATACATGGGGATACACAGGAGGAAGTCGGCTGTTAGGCCCGTTAGGTGGCGGATGCCTTCGCCTTCCGCACCCATTACGAGGGCGAGGGGGCCACGCAAATTGGCGTTCCAGAGACTTTGACTCGTTTTGTGGTCACTGGTGCCTGCTATCCAGACGTCGAGCTTTTTTAGTTTGTCCAGCGTGTTGCGGAGATTGTTGGCAAGCAGGATGGGCACCCGCTCGGCACCGCCACAAGCGATGCGTTTAACGGTCTCGTTGACGGGGGCACTGTGCTTTTTGGTGATGATGACAAGGTCCACGCCAGCACAGTCGGCGGTGCGCAGACACGCGCCCAAGTTGTGCGGGTCTTGGAGGCCGTCCAGAACCAGAATGAGCGGGTCTTTAATGCCCGCCAAAAGGTCTTCCAAGTCGTCCTCGGAATACTTTGTGAGCGGGCGTTGCGCGTCGGTGTGCTTGTTGTCGCGGGCGAGGGGAAAAGGCATGGCGGGCGGTTTTTCGCGTCGCAGTTATTTGCGGGTGTCCACCCAGCGGGCGAGGCTTTTGATTTTCCAGCTTTCGGTGTTTCCGCCGATTTCGGTCTGGACGATGTCGCCAGTGGCTTTGTTGAAGAGCTGCTGGGCGAGTGGTGTTTTGTAGGAGAGGATGTTTTTGTCGGGGTCGCTGTCCCACGCGCCGAGGATTGTGAAGCGTTCGGTTTTTCCGGTTTCGGTGTTGAGGAGTTCGACGATGCTTCCGATGCCGACGTTTGTGGTGGTGGCTTCGATGAAGGCGGTGACGCGGGCGAGGCCAAGCTCGGTTTCGAGTTTGCTGCGGCGGGCGGCGAGGGTCTCTTGGTCTTGGCGTGCCATTTTGTATTCGGAGTTTTCTTTGAGGTCGCCGTGCTCTTTGGCGATGGCGATGGCTTTTTTGTTTTCGGGGATTTTGTTTTGGATGATGTCGCGCAGTTCGTCGCGGCGGGCGTCGAGCGACCATTGGGAGACGACGAGTTCTTCGGATTGTTCGGTCTCGCCGGCGACGAGGCTTTGGAGTTTCTCGTGAACGCGTTTTCGGATTTTGCCGATTTTGCCAGACTTGGTGTGTTTGCCGTCGTCGTAGAGGCCGATGAAGCGTGCGAGGAGGGACTTTTTGGTGAGCGGGTCGAAGCCTTGGCTGAGGTTGAGTGATTGGGCGAGGTCGCAGGCGATTTCGCCGCGCGCTTCTTCTTCGGCGGCGAGGGTCTCGGCGTCTTTGGGGGGAGCGGCGGTGTCTTTGGTCTTTTTGGGCGAGGCACCGAGGAGGTCGGGGATGAGTGTTTTATCGGCGCTTAGTTCTTCGGCGAGGGGGATGCGCCGGGTGGAGGAGGAGCGGATGGCTTCGGCGTCAACGGCCTGAAGGATTGCGGAGAGGAGGCGGTGGTTGATGAGCGGGGTGACGATGGCGGCGTGTTTGACGGAGGCGCGGTTTTTGACGACCCATGCGAGGACGGGGCTTAGTAGCTCGCGCCCGTAGAGCCACTCGAAGAGTTTTTCGCCGACGTTTTTTGCGTGTCCGCGTTCGACGAGGAAGTTGACGCATTCGGAGGTGAACTTGCCGGTGCTTTTTTGGAGGAGGTCGAGGATGATGTCTTTCCAGATTGCTTCGTCGGGATAGACGCGGGTGATGAGGTCGAGGAGGCGTTTGAGGCTTTTGGGGGTCTGGGGGATGCGTTCTGCGAGGCCGGGGAGGAGGCGTTTTTCGCGGCAGTGCTCGATGATGCTGCGCGAGGTGGGGGCGAGTTGGTCAACGTCTTCTTGGAGGTGGCGGCAGAGGTCGTTGCGCACCCAGATGCCGTGGAGGCGGGCGGCGTATTCTTTGGATTCTTTGTCGTAGTCTTCTTCGGTGGCGTCGGGTTTTGTGATGCGTTTTGCGGAGGCGATGGCGGTGGTTAGCTCGTCGAAGATGAGGCGCAGGTCTTTGTCGTCGAGGTGGACTTCGATGTTGGCGAGTTTGGCTTTGAGTTGTTTGGCGGTCTTGGCGACTTCTTCGTCAGGCTCGTCGTCTTCGGCGGGTTCGTCGGTATTTTTGACGGTTGCGTTGTAGAGTTTTTCGGCGAGGAGGATTTTTTGGAGGGCGTTTTTGTTGAGCTTGTATTCTTCGAGGATTTCTTGCCCGGGTGTGAGTGGTTCTTCGCGTAGGATGTAGTAGCCGTCCTTCTTTTCGGGGGTGGCGATGTCGGGGTCGTTTTCGACATGTTTTTTTGCACCTGCCCACCATTTTTTGTATTTGGGTAGGCCGATGACTTGGGTGAGTATTTTCTCAAGCTCGATGCCGGACATGGAGCGGGAGGGGGAGGCTAAGAGGATTTCTTTGACGAGCTGGGCGGGTTCGTTTTTGATGAGTTTCTCGACGACTTTTGGCTCGGTTTTTTGGCGGACTCGGATGTCTGCGGCGGGGAAGATTTCGAGGTGTTTGACACAAAACTCTGGCGCCATTGGGTGCTTGCGTTTGTCGGTTTTTCCGGGGTTATCGGCGGCGAGGAAGTTTATGAGCAGGCGCCCTGCCTTGGCGTCGTAGCTTTGGATTTGGCCAAAACCCCATGATTTGTGTTCGCAATAGGCACCGTCTTGCATGGCGTGGAGTTTCTCGCGCGAGTCGCGCAGAGCGGGAAAGGTTTCGACGAGGTTGTTGATGTCTTCGGTCTTCATAGGAAAGGTGTGAAAGAGGGATGGATGTAAGCGGTGGGCGGCGGCTTGGCAAGGGTTTTTGCGGTGGCGGGGGCCTTAGTTGACGCGGATGAACTCAAGCTCGGCGGGGCGGCAGGAGCCGAGCTGGGTGGGTGGGGTGTTTCCGCTGATGAACATGCGTGGTTCGGGTTCGAGTTTTGGGAAGCCGCGTTTCTCGCGGGCGAAGTTGATGCGTTGCCAGAGGAGGTGGTCGAGTATCATGGGGTTGGCACTTAGCCAGAGGCGTTTTTCGGAGAGGCAGTAGTTGGAGTCGAAGAGCGGCCCGCCGACGTATTGGTAGCGTTCGAGGCTGATGAGGTTGAAGGCGAGTGTGCTTTGGAACTCTGGCGCGGCGGCGATTTCGACGGCGGCTTTTTGGGCGTTTTCGGCGTTGTCGAGGAAGCGGCGTTGGTTGCTGATGCTCCAGATGGTGGCGTTGCCGAGGGCACCGCAGACGCCCAGTGCGGCGCTGTCGAGGGCGACGGGGAGGTTGAGCCAGAAGTCCATTTGGTAGTAGAGCAACGCGGGTATGTAGCTGCGGCGGTCATCGGTGTTTGTGGCAGCCGCGAAGTCGCCCTGCCGCACAAAAATTTCTTTTGAGGGTAGCGGGTTTTCGTAGAAATGGCGGCTGCTGTAGTGCGTTCCTCCGTCGGCATCAAGCGGGAGCACGGGGCAGCCCTCGAAGGTTTCAGTGCCCCACGCGCTGGCACCCGCCCGCAGTGGCGCGAGGTAGCCGCACTCGCGCAGTGTCTTTTCCTGAAGGTCAACGAGGTAGATGTTCTCCCGCAAGAAACCGCGCTGCTCCAAGGCGGCGACGACGGCGCGGACGACGTGCTTGGGCGTGGCGATGCCCGGGCCAGAGGCGGTGTAGATTTTCAGGCCGACTTTCTGCCGTAAGCCGGGCTTGAGCGCACGCCTCGTCTTGCGCTCGAATGCGTCCATCAGGTCGGCGACGGCGGCGTGGTAGGCTTTGCGGGAAAAGTTCGGGAGCTTCGCGGCGAAGAGAAACTTTTTGGGGTCGGGCGGCGGGAGGGCGGCAGCGGGGGCGGGGGCGGGGGCGACGGGGGGAGTGACGGCGACGGCGACAGGGGGGGCGGCAGGC
>JAITPT010000303.1 GCA_031289285.1 Puniceicoccales bacterium | reverse complement strand
ACGCTTGGGTCCACGGGCACCTTTGCCTTCGACGCCCCGGGCTTACCGACGCGCACCTCGACGGAGTTTGTCACCGAAAGGTCGTCGGACAGTCCGCTTGCCTCGAAGTCGTGAGCGCGAGCGATGACGTAGTTTGGCATCGGTTCGTCCCAAGTGATGTTGATGTGAATGACCGAGCCGAGGCCGTTTAGCTGCATGGTGCTTGTGGCTTCGAGGACGCCCGTGGTGTCGAGATTTAGGGTGCTACCGCCTCCGATGCTGATGTTGTTGGCTTTGATGATGCCGTTGTCTGCGGAGGCGCCGGTTCGCGTGATTGTTAGCTCTGCGCCAGCCTCTATGACGAGCGAAGTGAGCGGCACGGTGCTATTGAGTCTTCCTTGGAGGTCTAACCTTTCGGTAATTCGCAGGCCGACGCCTGGGGCGACGGTCACGGCGGTGTTTGTCCCGATTAGTAGCTGTTTGAATGTCTGAGTTGCGTTGAAGACGAGTGCGCTTCGAGCGGAAGCGTCGAGGCCGGTTGCGTTTGCGAAAGCGTTGCTGGAGTCAATCTGGAGAGTTCCAGCGGAGCTTTGACCTGCGGCGGGGTTCATCGTTATCAGCCCGAAGAAGCCATCTTTTACGGGACCTGTGATTTGCAAAAGGCCGAGGCCAGTTTTTACGATTGGTGCGGAGCCGAGAATTGCGCCGCCGATGACAGCCCAGTGTGAACTCTCGTGGATGTCGAAGGTGGAGGTCTGACCGATGGTAATGGCACGTGCTCCGAAGTTGGCGGTGGTTGTTGCGGAGGTGAGGACTGTGACGGGAGCGGAGACGCCGAGAGTGATGCCGCCCTGCCCTGCGATAGAATCTGCGCCACCTTTGATTTCGAGCGTTCCAGACTCGATGACGAGCCTGCCAGTGTGTCCGCCGTTTATGCCGCTTGCGTTGTTGATGCCGGAGAGCGCGAAGGTGCCGCCGCCGGAGACGGTGAGAGTTCCTTCTCCGCTGGTGTTACCGCCCCAGATTTTTCCGGTGATTTCGAGGCGTTTTCCAGCGGGGATGATGATGCTGGCGCCTTTTGCGCCGAGAGCGATGGTGTTGCTTGCGACGCCGTTGTCGGTGGCGATGAGTTTATCGCCGCCTGTGGTTCCGAAGCCTGCCTCGATTACGGCGGAGCCGAGGGTTGCTCCGGCGAGAGTAAGTTCGCTTCCGTTGCGCAGCTCGACGGTTCCGAAGAAGTCAGTGGCGGTGTTGCTGAATGCGACCTTTTTAGCGTCGAGTAGGATGGTGCCCGCGCCGGAGAACTTATTTGCGAAGACGACGTTGTCCACGGATGAGCCGAGCGTGAGTGTGGCGAGGAGTGCGGAGTTAGTGCGTTCGAGTGTGATTGCAGCGGAGCCGAGCGCGTTTTCGTGGTCGAGCGTGACGGTGATACCGGAGCCGAAGGCGACCTTGTTTGCGTCGCCGCTTGCTGCGGTGAAGTCGCTATTATCGCCGGAAAGGACGATGGCGGTCGGGGATGGCCCTGCGGTCTGAGTGAATGAGAATGCGCCGCTGATGAACTCTCCGCCGAAGGAGAGCGTTGCGCCGTCGGCGAGGTGTATGATGCCGCCCTTGCCGGATGCGGAGAGAGTGCGCGTGTTGCCGAGGTCGAGGGCAGTCGCTCCGATGCCGGTCAGGTCGAGAGTTCCGGTGCGCGTGATGCCTGCGAGGGAGTCTCCGAACTCGAAGTTGGCGTCGCCGACTGCGCTCAGGTCGTCAATTAGGAGGGTTCCGTTTCCGTTCACGCGGACAGTTCCGGTGAACGCCACGCCAGCGGGGCCGCTTGCGCTGTTATCGGAGGCGAGTGTGAGCGTGTTGGTTTCGACGAGGAAAGTGCCGGTGCCAGTGAGTGAGTTGTCGAAGGTGCCGTTTGTCGCGACGCGCAGAGTTCCGGCGGTTTCGATAGCGATTTGGGCGGAGCCGAGTGCCTCTGTGTCGCTGAGTTGGATTTTGCCAGCGCGGACTGTCACAGCGCTGTCGTAGGGTGCGGGCGTGGGTGCGGGGTCGTCTTTATCAACCAATGCTGTGCCGGTGAGCAGGAGTGTGCCGGTGCCGATTTTGGTGAGGGGCACGGTGCCGGAGATGGGCAAGTTGAATGAAAGTTCAGCGCCGGAGCGGATGTCGGCGGTGGCGGTGTCTCCAGCGAGGATGACGGGCTGGGAGATTGTCACGCGGGCGGCGGTGCCGCTGGTTGGCAGATTACCGACGAGCACCAGCTCGATGCGCCCGCCGGAGGGTGCGACGTAGGCTGGGTCGGTTGGCAGCAAAGAGCCGCCAGCGTCGAATCCGATGTCGCCGAGGCGCAGAGCACCGCCGATGGTTGTTTGCGTGGAGGCTTGTGGCTGAGTGCCGTCTGCTCCGAATGTCGTTTGCAGCTGTAGAGCGCCGCCTCCGAAGATGCGGACATCTCCGAGGGTGGTGAGTGCGCTTCCGGTGCTGAAGACAGCGCGTGCGCCGACGATGGTGACGCTCTGGAATGCGAGTGTATTTTGGAAGACTGTATCTGCGGCGGAGGTGCTGAGGTCTTGTGCGTAGCGGACGGAGAGGATGCCCGTGCCCGCGCCGACGGCGTCGTCGCCGTAATCGGCGGAGAGGTCTTCGACGCCCAAGATTTTTGCTCCGCGGAAGGTGTAGCCTCCTTGGGTGACATTCATTGCGCCGACTTGCAGGAGAAACTCGCCGCCGATGTAGTCACCGGGCTGATTTGCGACGACTTGGACGGTTCTGTATTTTTCGTCTGTGGCTTTGTTTCCGAAGGTCACGATGTCGCCGTGTAGGAAGTAGCTATCTTGGAATGTTTCTTGGAACGCTGCGTCGAGGGCGATACCGAGCCAAGGGGCGCTTTGTGTAGCGGATGACCAGACGAGCAGGTCTTCGTTTTCGTCTTCGCCGCCCGTCCAGCTCAGGCGGGCGTATTTTGCGTAGAAGCTGATGCGCACGCTGTTCAAGGTGCTGGAGGAGCCGTCGTTTGTGCCTACGAAAAAGATTTTAGCGGCGCGGTGGCTTTCGAGAGGCAGGCCGTTGAAGTTGACATTTGCGGAGACGAGTGGGGGCGTTGCGCCGACTGCGAGGATGTCTGCGGCGGTGATGTCGAAGGTGGTTGAGGAGGGCAACACGCCGCCGGCGCTGGTGAACCATGATGCGTCAATCTCGGTAGCGGAGAATATCGTGTATTCGTTTGCGGGTTGGCCTGGGAGGAGGGCAGGCCAGATGCCGGTGAGATTGAGGACGTTTCCGGTGCCGATGAAGACGGGCGTGGCGGTGTCTATGCGGAACTTATCGTAGAACGTGCCCTCGAGGCGCGCATTGAGTGCGACGCCGGACATCAAATTGCTGACGGGAGTTCCCTCGACGACGCCGTCTGTGAATGCGCCGAAGTGGATGGTTCCGCCGACGGCGCCGTGAGCGAAGAATGACGTATCGGGGCCGACGAGGTTGACTTTTCCGCTGATTGGCAGGCTCCATTTACCGCCGCTCACGGTTCCTGCGAAAGGAGAGGCGGTGGTGTTTTCGAGTGCGACGGTGCCCCCGCCGATGTTTTGCAAAGTGACGCCCGTGCTGAGCAAGGTGCCCAGATTGATGCGAGCGCCGGAGTCTGCCTCGCCGGAGTCGGCGAGACCTGCTGCCTCGGTGCTTGTTGCGGTGCTGCCGGTGTCAAACTTTGCGGTAACACCGCTGGTGACGGTCAGTTTGCCGATGAGGTCGAGCACTGCGCCTGCCTGTGGTTCGCCGTCGAGAAGTGGGCGTTCGTATCTGAGGGAGACGACATCTCCAATCGTTTTGCCGAGGACGACGGTGCTGGTTCCCTTGTCGGTGCCGAGATTTCCCAGATGGGAGACGCTGAGGGTTCCGGCGGCGACGGTCACGCCGTCGAAGGAGTTATCGGTTGCGGTGAGGGCAAGCTCGCCTGCGCCGGTCTTGGTCAATGCGCCGCCGGAAATGGTGCGGTTGATGACGAGGCGGCCAGTGCCGCTGCTGGTGGCAGCGGCGACCTCGATGTTTGCGCCGACCGCGCCGAGCACGAGCGAGTCGGAGAAGGCGGGTGCGTTGAGAATGATGTCGGTGTTGGCTCTGGGAGCGGCCTTGAGGGTGGCGGCTGCGCCGGTTGCGCCGGAGATGGCGATTTTTTCGGTAGAGATTGCGCTGGGTGCGCCGTCGGTGCCTGCGGCGATTTCGAGCGTGCCGCCAGCGAGTGCGGAGAAGCCTGCGCCCGCTGCGCCGCCGGCGTTCACGCTCGCGCCCGCCACGCGCAACACGGAGTCGGTGCCTGTGACGGTTGCGCCCGTCGCGCCGACGGTCAACGCGCCGGAGAAGTCAGCGTTTGCGCCGCCGGCGACGGTCAAGCTGGCGGAAGCGGTCACTGCGCCGTTGAAGAGAGCGGAGGATGCGTAGGAGTTGGTTCCGTCGGTGCCTGTTCCGGTGATTAGGAAGTCTTTGAAGTTGAGAGCGACATTGCTGCTGAAGGTTGCCAGTGCGCCGCCGGAGACGGTGAGTTTGTTGATAGCCCAGCTCTCGACTTGGGCGTCGGTGTCGCTGGCTGCGCCGGAGATTGTGACGGCTTGCGTGGCGTCGAAGGAGTAGCTTGGGCGTGTGGCGTTGCCCGACACGTCGTCGGTGATTGTCCATGCGCCGACAGTGTAGCTTGCGGCGATGTTGACGCCGTTGCTTGCGGCACCGCGCTCGTTGAAGATGACTGTATCGAGTGGTGCGAAAGACGTATCGGAGGAAGCCTCTCTGCCATACCAAGCGATGACGTCTCGGCTCTCTGTCCAGCCGAGTGCTGCGCCGCCCTTCCATTCCAGCTCTGTCTCTTTGTATGCGCCCTGAATCCAGAGTGAGCTTGCGGTTTGCCAGATGCGGACATCTTTGCGGTTTGCGAGGCCGCTCACTGGGCTACCGGCGACAGACAAGGTGAACCTGTTTTGGTAGAAGTTGGACATGGTGCCGGTGGCGGTGAGGATTTCGTAGTTTCCGGGCAACCACTGGGAGAGGTTGATGCTATTGGAGGTTGTTCCGAAGGTGACATCTCCGCCGACGGTCACCTTATCTGCGTGGTTGGTGGGGGTGTCTGCCGCGATGCGCACATCGTAGCGGATGCCGGAGAAACTCTCGCTGTTGAAAGAGGAGATGGTGCCAGTGCCGTAGCCAGCGCCAGAGGTGACTTCGCCAAATACGGACAGTGCCCTTGCGCCGGTGACGGTCGCAATAGTCGCGCCAGCCTTTACGGCGACGCCAGTGCCGACGGCGTTATCGCCTGCGAGTGTGCCGGCGAAGTTGCCGGTGCCGACGACGCCGCCGGAGATGGCGATAGTGCGAGTGCTGCTGACGTCGCCGAAGAGCACACGTTTGCCCGCGCCCGCGATGCGAACGGAGAGTGCGCCCAAGAGAGTGACGGTAGCCTCGCCGTGCGAGTAGCGGTCGAAGTCGCTATCTGCTGCGCCGTCGGGGCCGTTGCCCTTGAACTCGAGAGCTGCGCCGGCTGCGAAGGTCAGTGCGCCTTTGCCGAGGCCGTAAGTCTGGGCGACGGAGACGATGCCAGTGATGTTTGCGGGGCCGGTGAGGCTTGGGCTTGCGCCGGAAAGGCGCAGTGTGGCGTTGGTGGTTTTTTCGAGGGTGCCGGAGCCGATGAAGCTGCCTGCGTAGTCGCCGACTGGCACTGTGAAGGTGCGAGTGCCAAGCTGGATTTGTGCGCCGGAGGCGTCGCCCGTGAGGCTGGGTGGTGCGAAGCCCGCTGTTTTTGCGCTGATGTCGAATACCGCCGTATTGCCCGTGAGCGACAGGCCGGAGATGTTTGCCAATTCGCCCGTGGTGCTGAGCACCAGAGCGCCAGCGTTGATTTCCGCTTCGCCGAAGAGATAGACGGCGGTGCCGAGCGTGACTGTGCCCGGGCCGGTTTTCACGATGTCGCCCGCGCCCTCGATGGGCGACGTGAGATTGAGCGTGTAGGGCAATGCGAAGTCTAAGATGAGCCGTGCGTCTTGTTGGATTTCGATGAAGGAGGGCGCGGTGTAGAAGCCGATGCCGTCGGTGAAGCCGAGTTCGGTGTTGGGCTTGGCGATGAAGTAGGAAGACTGGCTGGCGCGCCCGACGACGAGCTTGCCGCCGTCAACGTAGGTTGGCCCGCGATAGAGGGAGTCGGTGGTAGCGCCGCCCACGATGGTGAAGCCGATGCCTGCGCCCAGCACAAGCTCGCCCGCGCCCGTTTTGCGCAGGCCAGTGGAGTAGTCGTCGTTCGGGCTGCCGTTTCCGTCGTTGCGCACGGAGGCGCTGATGATGAGTTTTGCCGCCTCTTCTACTTGGAAGGTGAACAAGCCATTGCCAGAGGAGCCTCGGTAGCCCATGCGGACACCCTCAAAGTCAGTCGTGCTTTTTTCCGATTTGATGTAGGAGATGAGCGGATTTTCTGGGGTGACAGGCAGGCCTGTGTTGCCGTCAATCGCCTTTAGTTTTTCCCCAGTCACGGGGTCGAGCAGGGGCATACCTGTATCGGGGTCGAGTCGGTCTGCGGAGACGACTACCTTGTCGCGGATTTGCCATGAGCCCCAGTTTGCGCCTGAGTGTGTGCCGAGGCCATAGAGCGTGCCGCCGTTGAGTGTGATGTCGGAGATGCGAGTGTAGCAGTTTGCGCCAAACACACCGCTGTTAACGTTGTCGCCGACGACGACTGCCGAGAACTGGCGGGAGTTGGTGTCATCCACACTGGATGCAAAATAGCGATTTGACCAGAGTTCGCCCTTTGGGTTGACGACGATGCGCCCCTTCCACTCCGCCACTGTCCCATCAGAAGTTTTCACCTCCACAGGGGGTCTCTCGTTGACCGGTGTAGCTGCGCCATAGACAAGAATGCCCTCATTGATGATATAGCCGCCTGTGTGCTGCGGTGCCTGTGTGAGAGAGACGACTCCCTTGCCTTCTTTTACGATTGTGACTGCTTTGCCGAAAGCGGCGGCGTTTGTGTAGTCTGTGGTGGCGTTGCCGATGATGATGTCCACCCAGAGCGGGACTTTTGTTTCGTTGTTCCCGAGGACGAGATGCCCGTCAGGCGAAGAGGAGGAGAGTCGAGATGTATCAACGGTGCCAGCGCGAACCTTGTTGTTAGTGGTGCTGGCGCCGAGGGCGCTGAAATTTGCGACTTCGCGAATGATACCTTTTGCAAAGAGCGTTGTAGCACCCGTGACAAATACATAGCCCGAACCTGCGATGTGAATTGTTCCCGTGTATGCGGTTAGCAAGTTTTCAATCGAGTAGGAAGTTGCGGAAGAGGAAGTTTCGACTGCGAAGTTTCCGTCGAGAAAGAAGTCTGTTCCTCTCCAATCTCCACCCTCGACGTTCAGGTAAAACTTTGCCCATGTGGACAGATGGATTTCGCCAGTGAAGTCTGGGCTGGCGACGCCCAAACGCGCTGTTACCCGATTGTTGGTGGGGAAGTTGATCCATGCGCCCGTGGAGAGGTTCAGGATGCCGTCACCGACAAATGGCGTGTTGAAGTAGCGGACACCGGCTGTGTTTGGAGCAGGGCCTTGGGCGACGACTGTCGCCGTGTCTGGCGCGTTCACGATAACCGCATTGCGGACACCGGTAGCAGCGTTGTCCTCAGAAGTTGCGGAGATGTCGAGCAAGGCGTTGTCGCCGAGCGTGACAGGGCCGGAGCCGAGAGCGCCGACGTTGTTGACGACGAGGGTGTTTGTGCTGCCAGTGGGCACGCTGTTGACGAATGTGCCGCCGGTGTATGCGTTTGCGGTGGAGAGGGTTAGGGTGCCTGTGCCGTCTTTGTAGAGTTTTGTGCCTGTGCCGGAGATTTTACCTGTGCCGCCGATTGTGTATGTTGAGCCGGAGGCGTTTTCGACGATGACAGCGGCGGGGAAGACGTCTGCGGTGACGTTGATGGAAGCAGTGTTACCGGAGAAATACACGGCGTCACCGGTGTAGAACTCGGTGGAGTTGCCGACGCCGAGTGCTCCGCCGGAGGTTTTTACGTTCCAACCAGTGAGGCCGTTTTGCCAATTGCCGGAACCAGTATCCCATTGGAGGACGTTTGGTGCGGCGGTGAGGGCGACTTTTATCAAGGCGTTCTCGTAGGTGAGCGTGGGCGTGGCAGCGGGGCGGTAAGTGCCGCTCTGGGTGACATCCCAAGAGGCAGTGGGGAGTGCGCCAGCGGTCAGGCCGGAGTAGCCGAGCACGGCAAGTGATTGTGTGCCAGTAGCACCGCCCTCGAAGAGTGAGGCGTAGAGCGGGCCGAGGTCGAAGGAGACCTTGGCGGCGTGGGTGCCGCCGAGGCCGACGGAGGTGAAGTCGCCGACTGCGGTGGTGCGCACGGTCGCTGTGGTGCCGGTAAAGTTGAGGGCGCCCGTCACGCTGCCGCGCCCGCTGACGAATGTCGCGCCGTTGGTGATGTTGACGGTGCCTTGGACGCTGCCGCCTTCTGTCAAGCCAAAAACGGTATTGGCGGCGGTGTTGACGACTACGTTGTTGACTCCGCCGCCTCTGACAAAGAGTGCGCCTGCGGAGACGGTGATTGTAGAGCCTCCGAAGTTGCTTGCGACGCCGGTGAGGATTGCAGTGCCGCTGCCTTGTTTCTCGAAGGTGCCGCCGCCTGTGATGTTGCCGCCAATGATGAGGTCTGCGCCTGTCGCCAACGTCGTGCCATTGCCCTCTGCGCCACGGGTGGTGTTTGCAATCAGCTTGGAGGCTGCGCCGAGGGTGATACCTGCGGCGTTGGGGAGGTTGCCGTTGTTGCCGCCGTCGCCAATGCGGAGGACGCCCGCCGTTGCGGTGGGGACGTCTATGGTGCCGAACCAATCGGCGTTCTCACCCGTGAGAGAGAAAATGTGGCCGTTTGTAACACCGGTATTTGATGAGGTGGCGTCTTGCCCCAAGCGTAAAATTGCATTCGTCGCGCCGATGATGTTTCCCGCAATCCTTAGGGTGCCACCGCTTGCGGCGGAACCGTTAATGCTTGCGAAATAGATGCCTGCCTCGGGGTTGGGGACGACGGTGATGTCGCCGGAGATTTTGGAGGTAGCGGATTCGTCTAAGCGTATCGCGCCATACCAGATGGTGCCGCTGCTTTCTTGAACACCCGAGCCGGTGATAAAGAGATTGTTTCTCCAATCTGTGTTGGCGCGGAAAAGGAGGATTTGCCCGCCGCTCCAGACTTCAATAGCGCCGCCGCCTGCGCTGCCCGTGAGATTGATACGCCCGAACTCAATACGCAGACCGCCGGAGAACGTGTTCGTCGTCCCCTGAATAGTCATAGAGTTGGTAGTTACGGTCGTCTCGCCGCCTCTTTTTATCAGCTGTCCCGAACCGGAGATGACGTTGGTTATCGCATTGGAGGCATTGCGTGCGTCGTAAATAAGTGCGGTGTCGGGGCGCAAAAGGCGGATGGCCGAGGTGGCGCTACCGAGGATAGAGCTGAAGGAATTGACGGGGTTATAGATTTTAAGTTGGCCTTCGTCTATCCATGTGTCGCCCGAGTAGGTGGGGCGCACAGTGACAACGAGTTCGCCTTTACCAGTTTTGCGGGCAGTGGTGCCGCCAAGCGTTCCCGAGTAGGTGATAGAGATAGGGTCGAGCAGGTCGTTGCGAGGGTCGGAAGTGCCGACTTTTATCCATGTTTCGGCATTTGTGAAGCTGATGGATTTGCCGGAGGCGGCGGTGATGACGGTGCCGTTTTCGCCGTAGAGTTGGAGGGTAGAAGCGCGTCCGTTTATGCTGATGCTGCCGCCGTCAACATTTGCCCAGCTGCTGATGGCAACTGTGCCGCCAGTGGTCCAAGTGATGTCGCCGACAGAGGAATACCAACCCGGTGCGGTGCCCGTGAAGCGGACGATGTAGCCCGGTGTGGGGCGGATAGTGAAGTCGCCAGCTCCTTTGACGAGCTTAGCGCCGAAGTCCACGTTACCCACGATGTAGGCATTGGAGTTTGTGTATGTGACGTTGGTGAGTGCGACCGTCGCCCCTGTGCCCAAAATTGTGCCGTCGCCGATAATAACGCCACGTGCGCCGCCCGCGCCATAAATAGTGCCTGTATATTCGGAGAAGTCGCCCTGAAGTTGGAGACCAATATCGTTGTCTATAACCGTGACCGTGTTTGACCCACTTCCGTTGTGTAGGCGAGCGATGGTGCCGGAGCCTATTACTTTGCTGCGAATGATGAGCGGAGAAGATGTCGAGCGGACAAGTATTGCAAGGGACGTGCTCGGGTTTGCACCAACAGTGCCCGTATCAATCACGCCGCCAGAAATCGTGACTGGACCCGAGTTCACACCGCCGCCGCCCGCAACATAGAGGCCGACAACCATGCTATCGGTCACGGGCTGTTTGTCGGGGCTACTCCAACTCGCGCCATGAGGAGTGTTAAAATCGAGAGATGCTACATTTCCCACGAGGCGAAGCGTCTGGCTGGGCGCGAGATGGAGTCTGAGCGGGGCGGTGTTTTCAAAGCGATAGATGTTTCCGGGGAGTGCTGCGGTATTGAGGCCTGTGTCGTTAACAGTCCAGCGGTCCATATTGGTAAAGTTTCCGGTAGTGCTGCCATTGATTACGTATCTGTGGAAGCCGACCGATTCTACATTGAGGACGAGGTTTTGTGCGGTTTGGGAGAGGCTAACATTTACGCCGAGCGGGAGCTCGGAGAGTTGGAAGTCTGAGCCGTTGTTTTTGGTGATAGGAGCAGTGCTGCTGAGTAGTGTGTAAGCAGTGTTAGCCGTGAGGGTGCTAATGATGGCACTGATGTCTATTGTGACGGACGCGCCGTTGAGGGTGACGGAGTCGGCAGTGAGGATGGAGGTGGCGGCGGAGGGAGTGCCGAGGAGTTCCCAGCGTGTGGTGTCGGAGAAGAGGGTGGGGGAGTTGAGAGTGAGAGTGCCAACCGAGGCGGGGCCAGCTGCGCTTGTGTTTGTGCGAAGGGTGGAGGCGTTGGTGAGGAGGAGGGCAGCAGTGGTGGAGCCAGACTCGAGGGTGACTGTGGCCGCGCCGACTTGGGCGGTGCCGACATTTGCGCCGGAGGCGAGTGTGAGGTGGGCGGGCGCAGAGCCGGGGGCGGGAGCAGGCGCGTAGTTTCCGGCGTTGAAGGTGATGCCGGAGGCAGCGTTTCCGCCATAGCTGAACTCGCCAGCGGCGACGTTGACTTTTCCCGCCGTGCCAGTGAAGGCGCGTTTGGTAGAGAATACGGCACCGGAGGGCGCGGTGGCGTCGCGGGCAATTTCGAGTGCGGCACTTGCGCCGCCGAAGCTGAGCGCGGTGGTGGTGTCGGCTGCGCCAAGTGTGCCCGCACCGCTGACGCGCAGTGTGGCGCCGTCGGCGACGTTGTAGGTGCCGGAGTAGGTGTTTTTTGCGGAGGTGAGAGTGGTGGTGGTGCCTGCGGCGGCGACGTTGATGGTGCCGGAAGAGCCGGAGAGCGCGGCGTCGAGGGCGAGGGATTTGTTGAGGTTGAGGGTGCCTTCGACGACGAATGCGACCGTGGCGGGGATGTTGACAGAGTAAGTGCCAGCGGCGGCGAGGGTGAGGGAAGTGCCGGAGTCAATGGCGAATCTGCCAGCGCGGGAGGTGAGGGTGAGTGCGCCGTTGCCGGAGAGGGTGACATCGCCGGATTTGACCCAGAGGCCGTCAACGGCGACGGTTTCGCCGAGGGAGATGTTTGTGGCGGCGGCGGTGTCGAAGACGGTGATTTTATCGGCAGAGAAGGCAGCGAGGGTGCCGGTGTTGGAGCCGATGTGGAAGGCGGTGTTGGCAGCTTGGTTGTCCCAAGAGGCGGCAGCACCATCCCAGAAGAGGAAGTCTTCGGCGGCAGTGCGTCCGACGACTTTGCTGACTTGGAAGCCAGCGATTTCGCCGTTCACGTTGTTTGCGCTTTGGGCGGAGTAGATATTGAGGGTGTCGAGGGTTTGGTCTTCGACCTTCAGGTAATGTGTGCCATTGACGAGTGCGCCGTCGGCGAGGCCAGTCCAGATGTTCTGGGTTCCGGTGAATTGCTGGTCTGAGGCTGAAGCGACCGACGTGTCAGTGCCGCCTACGTAGTAGGTGCCATTGATTCGGAAGGCGTGGTAGTTGGCGTTGTCAGAGTTGCTGAAGTAGAGATAGACGGTGTAGTCGCTCGTAAAGAGTGTGCTGAGACCGGAGATGGTGAGAGTTATGGGACCGTTGTAGTTGTCGAGGATACCATGTGAAAGCTGGGCGTTTCCGGTGTTAGCCGAGCCGTCTCTGACAGCGTAGAGGCCCGGGGTGGTCACGTTGAGCGTGATGCCGGAGATTGTCTGGTTGAGGTGGTTTTTGGTGAGGGCGAGAGAGCCAGTGCCACCGATGTAGTTGATCCAGCTCGCGGCGGGGGTGGGCACCGCGCCGGGATTGTCCCTGTTGACCTCACTGCCGTTGCCTTTGAAGTTGACAGAAATGGTTTGCTCGAAGCCGAAGTCGGGCATCGTGGACGCGGCAGCGGCGGGCGCGAGGAGGGCGGCGAGGGCGGAGGGTGCGGAGGGTGCGGAGGTGTTGGTGTTGGTGTTGGTAAGTTCGGGGGCGAGGGATGCTGCGGTGACAGCTGCGCCGAGTGCTGCGGCGCGGGCGAGGAAGCGGGTGAGGGGGCGGCGGTGGCGGCGGGGACGGAAGGGTAGCACAGACAATCCTGTCTGTGTGGCCGTCGCCTGCGGCGACGCTTCGGACACGCCCACAGACAGGATTGTCTGTGCTACACTGTCGCGGGCGGCGTTGCTCGCGGGTGCGGGTGCGGTGCTCGTGCGATGTGTGGCACGGGCGTCTTGCCCGTGTGTGTTTGCGGCGGCAACGGCTGCCGCTGCGCTATCGGAGATGAGTTCAGGTTTCATGGGAGAAAGGTCAGTGAGTTTGTTGGAAATCTTAGTTAGCAAAGTGAGAATTGGTGTGGTTCGTTAGTAAAGTTAGTAAAGTTAATTGGTTAGTTAGTTAGTCAGTTGGTTAGTTAGTCGGTAAGTCGGTTAGTCGGTTAGTTAGTTGGTAAGTTAATTGGTAAGTAAAAAGACGGTGGGAGGTGGGTCGTGAGTCGTGGGTGGTGGGAGGTGAGTGGTGAGTGGTGGGAGGTGTGTGGTGGGAGATGGGAGATGGGAGGTGGGAGGTGTGTGCTTAGAGTTTGGCGATGTCGGCGGTGTGGAGGCCGGTGTATTTAGCAATGACATCGGCGGGCAGGCCGTCGCGTTTCATCTGGCGTGCTGTGTCGAGTTTGGCGGTGGCGAGCTTGTCAGCGGCAGCGGCTTCCGTTTCGGCGAGCTTGGCGGCGGCAGCGGCGCGTTCGGCAGCAGCGACGGCTTCTGTTTCGGCGAGCTTGGCGGCGGCGACGGCTTCTGCTTCGGCGAGTTTGGCGGCGGCGGCGGCGCGTTCGGCGGCGGCAGTGGCTTCTACCTCGGCGAGCTTGACGGCGGCAGCGGCTTCGACCTCGGCACGGACTTTGTCTTCGCGCTGTTCTTGGATGGATTCTCCGATGAACTTGCTGTCGAGATCGCGGTAATAACTTATGTATTCGCCCGGAGACATCGAAAGAACTTCCGCCTCATGGAACGCCTTTTTGAAAGGCTCCTCCTCAAACACAGCAGGACGTTCTGTGAGCTTGTGAAGATGCTT
>JAITPT010000299.1 GCA_031289285.1 Puniceicoccales bacterium | reverse complement strand
GCAAGGGGCGAGGGGTGCGGGAAAGCTGCGTTTCTACTTGTTCGAGGTGATTTTGGTAAATGTGCGCGTCGCCAAAAGTGTGGACAAAATCTCCGGGTTGCAGGCCCGTCACCTGCGCGACCATAGATGTTAGCAGGGCGTAACTGGCAATGTTGAAGGGCACTCCCAAAAAGAGGTCTCCACTGCGCTGGTAAAGCTGACAGCTGAGCCGCCCGCCACCGACGTGAAATTGAAAGAGCGTGTGACAAGGCGGCAGGGTAACGGCGTCCGCCTCGCAGGGGTTCCAACCCGTGACGATGAGACGGCGGCTGGTGGGGTCGCGTTTTATGGTGGCGATGACCTCCGCAAGCTGGTCGCGCCCGTCGCGGGCGTAAGAGCCACCGTCGCGGCGCGTGGCACCGAAGTTGCGCCATTGGTGGCCGTAGATGGGGCCGAGGTCGCCCGGGGCGCGCCCGAAACGGGCACATTGCTCGGCGGTCGCCCATTCGTCCCAAATGGTGACGCGGCGTTCGTTGAGCCATTGGTTGTCGGTGCGTCCAGCGACCATCCAGAGAAGCTCTTGGACAACAGATTTGAAGGCGACTTTCTTGGTTGTGACGAGCGGGAAACCCTCTCGGAGGTCGTAGCGGAGTTGGGCACCGAAGAGGGTGCGCACACCTGTGCCAGTGCGGTCGGAGCGGTCTTCGCCAGTGTCGCGGACACGCCGCAGGAGGTCAAGGTAGGTTTTCATTGAAAGCGGAAAAAGGCGCGGCGCGTCGGCGGGTTAACTTTTCGGTGCGGCGAGTGCGCAGGGCATCAAGGCGGCGTCTTTCATGCCGTGGATGATTTTTTTGTCGGCGGGGCAAAACGTGGCGAGGATGGCGCCCATCTCGACGGGTGTGCCGGACGCGGGGCCAGCGAAGAAGAACGGGCAAAGGCGGACGCGCCCTTCCTCCTCCGCTACTGAGCCGTCGTCGCGATAAACGGGGTGACGCAGGCGCACGGGTTTGTGGTAATCCTGCATGATGTAGAAGGTCTCGTTTTCGGCGTCGGTGGCGTCCTCGATGGCGGCGAGCCATTCTTCGCGAGAGACGTCGCTGCCGAGGGTGACGCTGCGTGCGCCCCACGCGGTCGCGTCGAAACCGCTGGCTTTGATGATGAGGTTGCGTTCGCGCTGTGAGGCGTTGGCAAGCTCTGCCCACGAGCAAACGGGGCGTCCGCCGACGGCTGGCGCGTGGAGCACGGCGGTGGGCGGGAGCGGGTTTTCCTCCATGAGCCAAGTGCGCGGGACGACGCGTCGTAGCGTGTCGAGGTGGGCGGCGGGGAGGTTTTCGCGCCAGAAGGCGTCGAGCGCGGGATGGTGCAGGAGGGCGAGGTTGAGCTTCTCTTCTTGGAACGCCTTCATCGGCGGGGTGAGGACAACTTGGCCGTTTTCAACCGCGTCAAAAATCGCGTCTGCCCCCTTTACGTCGCCGAGGTCGAAGAGTTCAAAAAATCGGTAGATGACGTCCACGCGCTGCGGTGCGCCGTCAACGGGGATGAAAATCCCGCCGCCGAGCGGCATCAGTTCAGACGGGTGGACGCAGTGGACGCGGCGTCCTTGGGCGCGAAGTTTCTCGGCGAGCCAGACAAACTCTGGGCGGTAGGTGGCGGCCTCGTCGCTGACTACGATGGCGATGAGCGGCAGTGCGCCGACTTCTCCGCCGTCGCCGTTGTCGCCGCTGCCGCCATTGCCGTTGTTGCTGCTGCTGCCGTTGCCGTCGTCGTCGGCGGAGTCGGCGCGTGTGTTTTTGGCGAGTGCGGCGAGGTGTTGGTAGAAAAGTTCTGGTTGGGTTGCGCCGCCTACGATGTCGGGCGTGAGTGGGGCGTAGGTCTCGTTGAGAAAGGCGGTGAGGCCGACGCCGCCGGGCACGCTGTCCATCTCCGTGAGTGAGAAACCGTTTTCGGTGATGAGTAGGTCTGGGCGCAGGACGGCGGGCGAGAGGTTTTTGACGGAGCGGTGAAGGCCGTGGGCGACGAGGCCGGCGGGTTTTCCGCGGTCGAGGCATTTGGCGACCCAAGGGACAGCGGAGCCGCCGTTGCGGAGGATTTTTTTGCCGAGCGAGGAGCGTGTGTAGAGGAGTTCCTGCGCGTGGTAGAAGGCGTGGCAGGCGTCGCCGATGCGTTTGATTTCGCCGAGTTGGGCGGCGGTGAGCGGAAAGGCTGCGGGCGAGACGCGCCATGTTTTTTCGTCGAATAGCTGGTGTGCGGCGAATGTGGTTGTGAGGGCTTGAAAGGAATGCATGGCGAAAAAATACGGCGGCGGCGGTGCGCTTAGCGGGTGCCGCCCGGGCTGACGCCTTGGCCGGGGGCGACGGTGGGGAGGCCGGGCGTCGAGGCGTGGGCGCGGCGGAATTGGTAGCGGTTGATGTCTTGCATGGAGAGTTCTTTGTTCACGCGGAACCGGCGGTTCACCGTGCTGAAGTCGGCACCGCCGAGAAAGGTGGTGTTGCGCGGGGCGGAGAAGCGGGCGGTGTTGCCCGGGAGGGCGGCGGTCTCGCCGTTGAAGGCGGAGGTGCGGTGGTCGCGGACGTTGTTTTCGCGCAGGGCGGTTTCGCGGAGTTTGACTTCGTTTGGGGCGCGGGAAAAGCCGTCGGCCTCGTGTGCGCCGCCCCATGTTTGCCCGTCGGCGGCGGTCCAGCGGTCGGTGCCGAAGGTGGCGCGGCGGGTGGCGAGATTTGCGGTGTCGGAGTCGCCCCCGTTTTGCCAAGAGGCGGAGGCAAAGCGTTTGGAGGAATACTTTTTGTCGAGGCGGCTCCAGTTACGCAACGCGCTGTAGGGGTCAACGGAGTCGTCGGTGTTCTTTGTTTTGTCGCCGAGCTTTGTCGGGACACGCCAAGGCAAGCGTGTGCCGTCGGGTAGCTCGGTGCCGGTGTTGGCGGCGGTCGGGGCAGGGAGGTCGCGGGCGGTGGGATTTTTTTCGGCGACGGGTGCGCGGGTCGCGCTGTCGGCGGAAATGTTTCCGGCTAAAATGGGCTGGGTGCTGGTGGTGCCGCTGGTGCCCGTCGCGGTTGCGGCGGCGGCGTTTGGCGCGGCGGCGGCGGACGTGTTTTTGGCAGGGGCCTTTTTTTTGGCTTCGCGGATGGCGAGACTTTTTTTGACAAGCTCGCGGTTGAGTGCCTCTTCTTCGGCCACACGTTTTGCGACCTGCCTCGCCCAGTCTTTGCGGTCGCTCTCTCCTATCACGGCTTCCTCGCGTGTGTAGTTGGTGCTTGTTTTTTCGCCGTTGCGCTCGGTGACGGTGACGGTGACGTCCACCACGCGCTTCTTGCGCCGTCCGCCATTGGAGTCGTCAGATGCGGCGGCGACACCCAGCCCTGCGAGGGCGACGGCGACGGCGGCAGACAATATGGCGGTTGGGAAACGCATGGCGCGAAATGCTCGGGTGCTCGGGTGTTTAGCTGGACTGGATAACCTCGTTGGGCGGCGGCGCAAAATTAATTTTTTCCAGCATGAGGAGTGTGGCGGCGGTGGCGCCTTGGTTGTCG
>JAITPT010000190.1 GCA_031289285.1 Puniceicoccales bacterium | reverse complement strand
GTTCTTGAGCACTTGGAGCGTTACCGCACTGAGCGGAAACGTCGCCGTCACTTGGAGCCTATACCTTTTACCAGTGACCCCAGTGCCGCTTGGCCTGCTGGTCTCTACACCCTGCGCCGTCGGAAGTGACAGCCAGTGTCGCTTGGGCGGGCAGTGGAGTGTGACTGCGATGGCGCGGCAGCAGTAGCCGTAGTAGTGGCGTTGCCAGAGTGATGACGCCGAGGAAACAAAAACGCAGACGAAATAATTTACCGCCTGCCCGCCGCTTTTCTTCAGATATTAGCCTGTCCCCTAATATGGGCTGCCAGTCTCTGCACCCCATGCGTCGGAAGTGACAGCCAGTGTCGGCTGGGCGGGCAGTGGAGTGTGACTGCGATGGCGTGGCAGCAGTGGCCGTAGTAGTGGCGTTGCCAGAGTGATGATGCCGAGGAAACAAAAACGCAGACGAAATAATTTACCGCCTGTCCGCCGCTTTTCTTCAGATTTTAGCCTGTCCCCTAATATGGGCTGCCAGTCTCTGCACCCCATGCGTCGGAAGTGACAGCCAGTGTCGGCTGGGCGGGCAGTGGAGTGTGACTGCGATGGCGTGGTAGCAGTAGCCGTAGTAGTGGCGTTGCCAGAGTGATGATGCCGAGGAAACAAAAAACGCAGACGAAATAATTTACCGCCTGTCCGCCGCTTTTCTTCAGATATTAGCCTGTCCCCTAATATGGGCTGCCAGTCTCTGCACCCTATGCGTCGGAAGTGACAGCCAGTGTCGGCTGGCGGGCAGTGGAGTGTGACTGCGATGGCGTGGCAGCAGTGGCCGTAGTAGTGGCGTTGCCAGAGTGATGATGCCGAGGAAACAAAAACGCAGACGAAATAATTTACCGCCTGCCTACCGCTTCTTCTCAGATATTAGCCTGTCCCATAATGCTGTCCCAAATCGTAGCGTTAAGGGTTATTCTAAGGACCTACTCTCCGGCGTGAATGGTATTAGCTCTTTAGGCGACGGTTATTTTGAAGCGGGTTGTTTTTTTTGGTAGAAAGGAGAAGTTGAGCTTTGCTTCGATTTTCCATTCGGTTTTGTGGGTTTCGTATTCGCCAGATAATGGGATGTCGGTAGGTACCCCAACACACGAACTCCCTATGGCGGGCGGGCAGGGGGCCACGTATATTTAGCAATTTCAATTCCTCGATTGTGGTTTTCTTTTCGAGATTGCCCCTATAAAACTTTTCGTCGCCATACAGGCGCAACTTCAAGCCGCGCACACTGTTCGCGTTGCCGCAGACACGCCAATGCAAAGAGACCATTTCGCAGGGATGTATAACGGGGCTCGTTTCGATAATCCTAAGAGCGGCAGTTCAGCGGGATGGGTTTGCGCAAGATTTTGAGGCGGATGCGCTTTGCGCTTTCCCGACGCGCACCTTGCGGTGCGCGGAGCGGAAAGCGCAAGCCGCAGACTGCCAAAAGATTGTGCAAAACCACCCGCATTAACTGCCGTTTTTAGGATAATCATCTTGGGGGCCAGCAACATCAAACCCGAACGCAAAACTGTCCATTTCCCGCTGTAATACCGCCTCACGTGGGTCGTCGGGGTTCACAAAGCACACGGTTGCCAGCCACGGATTCCGCTTTGGGGCGGCGCGGATTGCCCAAAAGATTGTGCAAGACATGCCAGCCTCAAAAGCGGAATTCGAGTTCAACGAGTGCTTGTTTTTTCTCGGCGTCGGGTGCAGGTGCGACGGATTTTCGGCGCGGAGGCTTGGGACCGGGCGGCTGCGGATGGAGGCTTATGTTGGGAAAGTGGTTTCGCAGTTACGAACGGAGCAGACTTGGCAGTCTGCGGGACGAACCAGACTTGGGTCTGCGCGACAAGTCGTCTGTTTTCGCAGCTGTTTTTGCTTTTTAGGGCGTTGGCAGCAGGGGGCAACCGTTGGTGGCTTGGGTCACTTTGCGGAAGTCAACATCTACTCGTTTTTCCAGCGCGGCGGGAACCGTTTTGAAGCAGCCCAAGATGCGTTGGTAATCGGGGTCGTCTTTGCTCTTGAAGACGCCATTGGCGAGCGGCAGAGCGAGGAAGGAGTTTTTGTCAGGGTTGTCTAACCGTGTGTAAAAAGTGCGCGGGAGGGAGATTTTGCGGCGGGCGGCGATTTCGCGCAGCGTGGCATCAAGCTGGGCGGGGACGACTTTGCGGCAACCACGCAGGTTGGGTTGGAGGGATTGCGAGGTGCCGTAGAAGGGGACGTTGAGGTCTATCCACATCAGGACGCGCAGGCGTTCGGCGGGGGTGAGGGCGACGCGCTGTTTGCCGTGTTTGTCGGGGTGGCCAGCGATAACGATGTCGGCGAGGCGGCTCACGGGGCTGCCCCACGTTTTTGGGGCGATGTCGAGAATGTTGGACTCGCAGTCGTTGTAGGTGGGTATCCACGAGGTGTAGGGATTTTTGCCAAATCGCGCCATGCCGCCACGGGCGTCGTTGCCGTGCTCGGCTTGCGTGCCTTTGCGGGCGAGGTGTTCGTAGGCGACGTTGAAGTAGTCAGTGCGGTCGCCAGAGAGGTCGAGAGTGGCGGTGCCGTTTTTGATTTTTCCGTCGTGACAGGAGACGCAGTGTTTATCGAGAACGGGTTGGACGACGCGGGGGAAACTGAAGCCGTCGGCGGTGCCCCATTCGGGTTTTGTGAGCGTCTCGGCGGGGCGGGCTGCGGCGAGGGTGCGGCCACGGCGGGCGTTGGCGATGACGGGCGAGACGTAGTTGCGGCTGTCGTGGCAGCCGACGCAACTTTGTTGTTCGCCGGGCATAAAGTGGGTGAAGGAGCGCATACGTTGCACGGCGCGGCCTTCGGCGTCGAGGGGCAGGAAGTAGATGGGGATGTTGGCGGGGGCTTTGAAGTGCGCGGAGCCGTCGGCCTCGACGGTTGCGAAGCCCCAGACGCGCTTGGGGGCGTAGGTGGCACCGCAGGAGACGACTGGAAATTGGAAACCGAACTGGCGTTGCGAGACTTCGGAACGGGTGTCTTTTTCCATCTCTTGGACGATGGCGAGGCGTTTGATTTCGCCGGGTTTTACGGCGGTGCCAAGGCCGGTATAGACGTCGTGCATGACGACTTCTGCCCAAGGCGCGGTGTCGGCGGACGGGAAATGTAGGCGGCGCGGCGTCTTGGGGAGCGCACGGGGGCGGACGGGTTGGGGCGCGTAAAAACCGAGCGGCGGGGCGCGGCGACGTTGGGTTGCGGCGGCGGTGGCGGCGATGGCGGTCGGCGACTTTGGAGAGAGGAGGGTTTCGCTGAGTTTGCCCGTGTAGTCGCGCAGGAGAATGGTGCCGTCGCGGGAGACGAGGTAGTGTGTGCCGTCGAGCGGGAAGGGGCTTTCGTAGGGGCCGCGAATGTGGTTGCCGCGGATGCCGTCGTTGATGTCGGGGACGCGCACGTCGGGCGTGAGGTTGCGGATGAACTCTTGGGCGTTGTCGCCCTTGGCGGGGTCGAGGAGGCCGATTGCGCCGCGACACGGGCCGTTGTGAGCAGTCATCACGCAGAGGATTTTTCCGCCGCCGTTGGGGATTTCGCGCGCTTCCATGAAGGTCGCGGGCGAGAGAGCGCGGTTGCCGAAAACGCCGGAGAGGCCAGTGCCGTCTGGGTTGATTGACCAGAGCGATTGGATGGGGATGGCGGGGCGGTCAACGTATTCCCAGCGCGAGTAGAGGATGCGTCCGTCGGCGGTGATGGACGGCGTGAAGTCGGTGAGGTAGTTGGCCGAGAGGCGGAGGATGTCGGTGCCGTCGGCGTTGGCGCGGTAAAGCACGGGCGAGGAGGTCGTCCAGCAGTAGGCGAAGGCGGGCTTGCGGTCGGACATAAACGCGATGCCGCCGTCGGGTAGCCAACAGGCGTTCATGTTGTTCGCGGTGTCGGCGAGGATGCGCGTGAGGCCGGAGCCGTCGGTGTTGACGCGCCAGATTTCAAACGGGGTGCTCCGTGTGCGTTTCCACGAGAAGAGGATTTGTTTGCCGTCGTAGGAGACTTGGCAGTCGAGGATGATGCCGTCGGTGGCGTCAACGAGGCGCGTGAGTTTTTGCGTTTTGATATCCAGCGTGAAAAGCCCGCCGTCGTAGGAGATGCCCTCTTGGTGATAGGTGTAAACGTGCGAGGGGTTGAGCGGGCGACGCTGGACGAGGACGAGCGAGTCGAAGTCGGTGGTCGCGAGGTATTGCCGCGCCACGGACGGCGGTGGCGGAGACTCGGCTGGCTTGGCAGGCTCGGCTGCGTTGGCGGGTGTCGCGGTGGCGGCGAAGACGCCAACGGCAAAGGCGGCTGCAGTGACAAAAAAGAAACGGGACAGGAGGCGTGTCATAAGAGGAAGGTGGTTGAAGAGTGAAGTAGGGCAAGGGTGTTGAACAAAAAAGAGAAAGTCAATCGGGGAAGTTTTTTTTTGGGGGGGGGGGGGGGGGACGGAAAAATTAACCAGGCAAAAAAAGTTTTTTGACAGGGGTTGGTGCGGTGGCAGCGACCTGAGTTGGGAACCCCACCATGCACAAAG
>JAITPT010000153.1 GCA_031289285.1 Puniceicoccales bacterium | reverse complement strand
TTTTTAGTCTGGTTAATTATTCGTGGCGGCAAAATGGGAAAAATGTTACATTTTGATTTTGAAGGAGTTGTGAATTTTGGGTTTTAGGGGTGGTTTTGGGGCAGTGGGTGGGTGCGACGGTGTGTGTGGGGGGGGGGGAGGAGCACTTCGCGCCCTTTGCTACTGCACTCCAAAAGGACGAAGGGGGGAGGGGGGGGAGTTATGCGGCGGGGAGCCAGAGGAGAAAGACGGTGCCGGTGGAGCCGCTGGAGACGAGGGAGATGTCGCCGTGGTGAGCACGCATGATGCGCTTCGCAATCGCCAGACCAAGACCCGTGCCCTCTTTGCGCCCCGTCAAAAACGAGGCGAACACTTTGTCGCGAAGGGCAGGCGGAATGCCGCCACCCGTGTCGGCGACACGCAGGCAGACACGCCCAGCGTCCGCATGGTTTTGGGGCGGTTCGCACCAGAGCCGTAACGCGATTTCGCCGCCGCGAGGCATGGCTTCTATCGCATTGAAAAACAGGTTCACGAGGACTTGCTGCACCTGCCCATTGTCGGCGGAAACCTTGTAGTCGCCCTCGCCCTCGCTGCCGCCGCCGCCGCCCTCACCCTCGCCGCCGCCCTCGCCCTCGCCGCCTTTGCCCTCGCTGCCCTCGCCTCCTCCTTTTTCAAAAACGATTTTGACGCGGCTTTGTTCAAACTTGAGACGCATGAGTAGAAGTGTCTTGGAGACTGTTGTCGCGAGGTCGAGCCGTTTAAAGGCTTTGCCGCGCCCGCTTCCAAAGTTGAGCACGCGGGCGACAATCTCCTCCAAGTGCGAGAGCTTTTCGCGGATGACTTGTGCGTCGCCCACGCGGGCGTCGCCCTTGGGAAACTTGAGGTTGAGCGTGTCGAAAAGAAGTTTGATGACGGTGAGCGGGTTTCGGATTTCGTGGGCGATTTCGGCTGCGAGTAGGCCCAGCGTGGTGAGGCGTTCGCTGCGGCGGAGGTTTTCTTCGCTCGAAAAAACGCGGGCGTAGAGGCGGGCGTTTTGCATGGCGGCGGCACCGATGGAGGCGATGGTGGCGAGGAGCCGTTTGGTCTCGTCGCTGAATCGGTGGCGCACGCCCTGAATGACGAGGAGGACGCCCAGCACCTCGTCCTCGAAAACCACGGGGGTCGCCAGCAGCGAGCTATCGGCGAGGTCGCCGCCGAGTTTGGAAAACAAGAACTCCTCTTGGCGTCCGGCGCGGGGCACCTCGACTTGGCGGGTGCGGGTGGCGGCTACGCCGAGGGCGGTCTCTTTGCAGAGAACGGTGCGGGCGAGGCGCGAGTCACCAAGCTCGCCGTCGGTGTGGCGCAGGTGCAAAGAGCCGTCGGCGACGGTATAGACGGCGACGGCGCGGGCGCGGGCGAGTTGGCGCGTGTGCGCGGCGAGGTCGGAGATGGCGCGCGGGAGGTCGCGTTCGTGGACGAGCGATTGGGCGGCGAGGATGATGGCTTCGAGTTGCGCGGCTTTTTCTTTGAGTTGGCGCAACAGCCAGATGCGCCCGACGACCTTGGCGGCTTCGTTGGTGAGCAGGGCGAGGAAGGATTGGTCGGACTCGTCGAAGGCGGCGGCGCGGTCGCTGTCGCAATTGACGACGCCGATGACCTGCCCGAGCATTTCCATCGGGACGGCGAGTTCGGAGCGCACGTTGGGGCGGATTTCAAAATAGCGGCTGTCGCGGCTCACGTCGGGCACGCGCAGCGGTTTGCCGTGGAGGGCGACCCAACCAGTGATGCCTTGCCCGGGCGCGATTTCCCACTCGGAGATGTCGGGCGAGTGCCCGTGGGCGACTTCGACGGAGAGTTTGCCGGTGCTGGGGTTGAGTAGGGCGATGGACGCGCTGCTGGCATCGAGCGTGCGGACGATTTCCGCGAGGATGATGCGCAGTGCTTCGTGCGGGTCTTCCGTGCTGTTGACGAGGCTGCCGATGCGGTAGAGGCAGGCGAGGGTTTCGGCGGAAGTGCGGGGCGCGGCGTCGCGGACGGCGGCACCGTCGGCGTCGCGGGCGATTTTTGTTTTTCGGGCGCGGGCGGCGGGCATGGCGGAGTGAGGGGAAGGGAAGGGGAGGAGGCGCGGCGGCGGCTTACTTTTTCTCCCGTGCGATTTTTTCCCGCAGTGCTGCTTTGATGAAGGCGGCGAAGAGCGGGTGGGCGCGGGTGGGTTTTGATTTGAATTCGGGGTGGTATTGCACACCGACGAACCACGGGTGCGCCGCGACTTCCACGATTTCCACGAGACCCGTTTTGGGGTTGATGCCTCCGACGCGCAGGCCGGCGGCGGTGAGTGTTTCGCGGTATTTGTTGTTGAACTCGAAACGGTGGCGGTGGCGTTCCCAGATGGTGTCAGTGCCGTAGGCTTCGAGGGCGAGCGAGCCGGGCTGCAAGACGCACTCGTAGGCACCGAGGCGCATCGTGCCGCCTTTTTCTGTCACTGTTTTTTGCTCTTCCATGATGTCTATGACTGGGTAGGGCGTGGCGAGCGCGACCTCGGTGCTGTTGGCACCAGCGAGGCCGCACACGTCGCGGGCAAACTCGATGACGGCGATTTGCATACCGAGGCACAGGCCGAAGTAGGGGATGTTGTTTTCGCGGGCGTGGCGAGCGGCGGCGATTTTGCCCTCGATGCCGCGGTCGCCGAACCCGCCGGGCACGAGGATGCCGTCCAGCCCGTCGAGTAGCGAGACGCCGTGTTTCTCGATGTCCTCGGCTTCGAGGCGGACGATTTCGACGCCGCAATCGTTGGCGATACCGCCGTGCGTGAGCGATTCATACACGGATTTGTAGGCGTCTTGCAGGCCGATGTATTTCCCTGCGACGCCGACACGGACGCGGTGCGCGGGATTTTTCACCTTGCGCACGACGTCTTCCCAGACGCCGAGGCGGCGCGGTTGGCACACGAGGCCGAGACGGTTGGCGACCAGCTCGTCGAAGTTCTCTGCGGCCAGTGCCAGAGGCAGTTCGTAGATGGACGACTCGACATCGCGGCACTCGATGACGGCGCGTGGCGGGACGTTGCAAAAGAGGCTGAGTTTCTCGCGCATGTCTGCCGTGACGGGGTGCTCGGAGCGGCAGAGGAGGATGTCGGGCTGGATGCCGATTTCGCGGAGTTTCGCGACGCTCTGCTGCGAGGGCTTGGTCTTCAACTCGCCCGCCGCTTTGAGGTAGGGAATGAGTGTGCAGTGGATGAAAAGGACGTTTTCGCGGCCTTCGTCGAGTTGGAATTGGCGGAGCGCCTCGAGGAATGGCAGGCCCTCGATGTCGCCCGTCGTGCCGCCGATTTCGGTGATGAGCACGTCGGCACCGCTGGCACCGCCGCGGATGCGCCGCTTGATCTCATCCGTGACATGCGGGATGACTTGCACGGTTTTGCCGAGGTATTCGCCTTGGCGCTCTTTGGCGATGACGGCCTCATAGACTTGGCCGGAAGTGAGGCTATTGGCGCGACCAAGCTGGCCGGAGGTGAAGCGTTCGTAGTGGCCGAGGTCGAGGTCGGTCTCGGCACCGTCGTCGAGCACATAGACTTCGCCGTGTTGGTAGGGGTTCATCGTGCCCGGGTCCACGTTGAGATAGGGGTCGAACTTTTGGATGCGCACGGTGAGGCCGCGCAATTCGAGCAAAGCGCCGAGTGCCGCCGCCGAGAGGCCTTTGCCAAGCGAGGAAACGACGCCGCCTGTGACGAAAATGTATTTCATGGTTTTTTGTTGGGTGCGGGTGTGGTGAGTGAACGGGTTTAGGTGAACGGGTGAGTGAACGGGTTTGAGTGGAAAAGTGGTTTGAGTGGTTTGCAAAAAAAGAGCCGTCCGGCGCAACATACCGTCTGCCGGACGGGGCAGTAGTAATGCCGCAAGCCTCCGTCTGTGAAAAGCGGAAAATGGGGGGGGGCAAGGGGGAGGAGGCAGGCCAGTCAGCCCCTCTCGAACAAGTTGAGCCATCTTTTGCGCAGGAAAATCATGGTTCCTCGCTATTTTGAGAGGGAGCACTGGTGCCGCAGCCCCGCACCATAATTCCGCTGTGTGCGGAGCGAGAGTCTGATGAACATAAGCTATTGTAGCGTCTCTTAATTGTCTAACCATTACATTTTTTCAATTTTTCCCGTGCTCGCTGTATCTTTTCCAAGATGTCGCTGCCCTGCGCCTTCCAAACGTAACGCAGGGGGTTGC
>JAITPT010000111.1 GCA_031289285.1 Puniceicoccales bacterium | reverse complement strand
TGCGAATTAAAAGGCAGCCATTTTATTACTTGACTTCGCTGCGGTTCGTGCAACTTTCCCTTGCAGTGCCCACCACGTGCCCTTTACCCTAAAAACGGCAGTTAATGCGGATAGGTTTGCAAAATTGCAACGGAATACACACCCCCCCCCTGCATCTGGTAATCCGATAATCTCGCCCCATGCGGGGCTTTGCTGCAGGGGCGTGGCTGACCGGAGGTTTCGCTGCGCTACACCTCCGGTTATGCACATCTCGCCCCATGCGGGGCTGGAGGCGTCCGAGCTTCCACTCAAAGTAGCGAGGAACCCCTTTTTTCGCACCTTACTGATAGTGCCGCAAGATGAACTACAGCCGTTTTGTCAGAACGCCCTGCTGGACGCATAGTGCGCAAGGCAAGTGTAGTGCAAGCCGCCGTCTTCTCAGTAACGGTAAACCTAAAAACGGCAGTTGAGTCGGGTCGTCTTGCGGAAGCTGTTATGACATCTGCACTTGTTGGCTTTGTTCGACGCACCAACAGGTGCGCCTTTACAAAACCACCAAGCGCATCCGCCTCAAAATCTTGCGCAAACCCATCCCGCTGAACTGCCGTTCTTAGGGTAAAGTGTTTTAGGTTTGCGCGAGATGCAGGGCGGCGATGTCGGTGGCGATTTGGGCGCGGAGGGCGTCGAGGGTGGGAAACTTTTTTTCAGGGCGGACAAAACGCAGACACTCCACACGTAACCGCACACCCGTTACAAAACCCGCCCTAAGCACAGCAGCAGCAGCAGCAAACAGATGCACTTCAAGCTGCGGGCAGACCACACCGCCCTCGACCGTCGGGCGCAAACCGTAATTCGCAATGCCCGCAAAAGCCAGCGCGTCACCATTGCCGCCACCACCACCACCACCGCCGCCACCACCGCTACCACCGCCACCACCGCCGTTGCCACTGCCGTCGGTTTCCCGGCGCACGCGCACGGCATAGACGCCGAACTTTGGCAAAAGCTCCGGTGCCCACGGCACGTTCAGAGTCGGGAAACCAATTGTTCGTCCCAACGCTCGCCCAGTTGTCACTGTTCCACTTATTGCGTAAGGCTCGCCCAACAAGGCGTTTGCCGCTGCCATTTCGCCGTGCGCCAGCAAGGCACGGATGCGCGTGCTGCTGACCCGTGCCCCGTCGCCGCTTACCTCCGGCACAGCGACCACTTCCGCGCCAAACGCGGCGGCTTTTTCGCGAAGCGACTCCACATCGTCGCCGCGCTCGCGCCCGAAACGAAAATTGTCGCCCACATGTATCCCTGCGAGGCCGGGCATGGTGTTTTTCAAAATCGTCAAAAAATCGTTGGCATCGAGGGCGGCAAACTGGCGCGTGAACGGTTCGCGCACGAAGCAGTCCGCACCAAGAGCAGCGATGCGCCGCGCTTTTTCGGCGTCGTCAAAAATCTGCGGCACGGGGTTATCCGGTCTGAAAACGCGGCTCGGGTGCGGCGCAAAAGTGAGTGCCACCGCAACACCACCGCCACCACCGCCACCACCACTACCACCACTGCCGCCACCGCCACCGCCACCACCGTGGGCGGCGCGGACAGCCCCGCCGATAACCTCCCGGTGTCCCAAATGCACCCCGTCAAAAATCCCGATGGCGAGGCGAACGGGCGTCGTCGCGGGCGTCAAACTGGCGAGCGAGTTGAAAATCTTCATCGTCTTCATCGGCTCCATCATCGCCTTCATCGGCTCCATCATCGTGTTCATCGTGTTCATCGTCTTCATCATCGTCTTTGTCGCATCTTTATCGGTGGAATTGGCGGGGAAAAAGTCGTGTGGTGGCGCGGTTCACAAGACGAGGCTTGGCACGGCTTGCCAGAGCGGAATGAGTTTTTTGCGGAGTTCGGCGGTCGGCAATTTTTCCAATTCGCTGATTGTGGCGGCCTGCGTGATGCGGTGGTCGCCGGAAGCGGTTCTACGCAACGCGGTGAGGTGTGCGCCCGGGCCGAGAGTGCGTCCGAGGTCGTGTGCGATGGTTCGCACGTAAGTCCCTTTGCTGCAAGAGACACGGAACGAGGCATCGGGTGCTTCGTAGCCGAGCAAGGCAAACTTTTCGATGTGAATAAAACGTGGTTCGCGGGGCACTTCTTCGCCTTTCCGTGCGAGTTTGTAGAGTGGCACGCCCTGAAGTTTTTTCGCAGAAAACATCGGCGGCGTCTGGTATTGGTCGCCTTCCATTTTGAGCATGGCGGCGGCGACGGTGGCGGAGTCCAGCGTGTCGGGAACGGGGTTGTTTTCCATGATTTCCCCGTCGGCGTCTTGCGTGTTGGTGACTTGCCCGAAGCGCATTGTCCCCTCGTATTCTTTGTCGCGGCTCATCAGGTATTGGGAGGCTTTGGTGGCTTTGCCTACGAGGATTACGAGAACGCCGGTCGCCATCGGGTCGAGAGTTCCGGCATGTCCCACGCGCTTGGTGTGGAAGATGGAACGGATTTTGCCCACGACATCGTGGGATGTCCAGCCGGTCGGCTTGTCCACGATGAGAATGCCTTCCGGCTCGGGAGTGTTGGGAATCATGAGTCGCACCAACTAAGCCGTTTTTGCTCAGAAAAGAAAGAAAAATGTGCGCGAGACAGCTGGGACGGCGGCGGTTTGCTGGGCGTTTGCGGGCATTTTGCAACCTTTGCGGGAAAAATTACTCCCTTGTTTCGCAGTTAAAAAACTTGCCTCCTCAAATCCTTGCAACCGCCCACTCTGCAACATCTTCCCGCAATGTTCTCCGCCAAAAATCCGTTTTCGAGTTTGCAAACGGGCAGGCGGCGTCAATGCTCCGCGCCCCAAAACGCTATGATTGCTTCCGTCGCCTCCGCCGTAACCGTCGCCTCCGCTGCTGCCGCCTCCGCCGCTTCCACTTCCGCCGTCGCCTCTGCCTCTGCTGCGGCGGCTTCTGCTTCTCCCTCACTCACCTATTTGTGGGCGATACCTGCGCTGCCCCTGCTTGCGGCGGCGATTGCTGCCGCGACACCTCAGGCGTTCCGGCGTGTTGCGTCGGGCGCGGCACTTGCGGCGATGGGGGTTGCGGCGGCGTTGTCGTGGATGGCACTTGGCGCGGCCACCGCGCTGCCGAGCCAACACCTGTCCGAAAACTTTGTCTGGCTTTCCACGGGTGCGTTCTCGGTAAAACTCGGCGTGGTGCTCGACCCGCTTTGCGCGTTCATGCTCGTGATGGTGACGTTTGTCAGCTTCCTCATTTTTCTCTTCAGCACCGCCTACATGCGCGACGACGAGCGCTATGCGAAGTTCTTTTGTTTCCTCTCGCTGTTTGGTGCTGCGATGCTCGGCATCATCGTTTCCAACAGCCTCCTGCTCACCTTTATTTGCTGGGAACTCGTCGGGCTGGCCTCCTACCTCCTCATCGGTTTTTGGTTCACAAAACCTGCCGCCGCAGCCGCCGCAAAAAAAGCCTTCATCACGACGCGCGTCGGCGACATCGGGTTTTTGCTCGGCCTGCTCTGGCTGCACCACGCCGCAGGGACGCAGCTTTTTTACGACAACGGCGCGGGTGCGCTCGAGGCCGTCGCGCTCGGCAAACTCGGCGTCTTGCTACCCGGCGGGATGCTCATTGCCACGGCGATCGGGCTGCTGCTTTTTGCGGGCGCGGTTGGCAAATCCGGCCAGTTCCCGTTGCACGTCTGGCTGCCCGACGCGATGGAGGGGCCGACGCCTGTCTCGGCGCTCATTCACGCGGCGACGATGGTGGCGGCGGGCGTGTTTCTGATGGCGCGTGTGTGGCCGCTCTTGGCGCTCTCGCAGACGGCGCAAACCGTCATCGCGTTCATCGGTGCTGCCACTGCGCTGCTCGGCGCGGTCGTCGCCCTCGCGCAAAACGACATCAAGCGCGTCTTGGCGTTTTCCACGGTCTCGCAGCTTGGCTACATGATGCTGGCGGTCGGCGTCGGTGCGCCCGCCGCCGCGATGTTTCACCTGCTCACCCACGCCTTTTTCAAGGCGCTGCTATTCCTCGGCGCAGGCTCCGTCATCCACGCCGCGCACCACGAGCAAGACATGCGCAAGATGGGCGGTCTTGCGCCGCGCATGAAACTCACCTTCGCGACCTTTGCGACGGGCATGATGGCGCTCTCCGGTGTGCCGTTTCTGTTCTCCGGTTTCTGGTCGAAGGAGGCCGTCCTGCACAGCGCGGAGCACTGGTCGGTCTCGCACCTGCCGCTGGCCATCGGCCTCGTCGCCGTCGTGCTCACCGCGTTTTACATGACGCGCCTCATGGCAAATGTCTTCTTCGGAAACCCTCGTTCCCACGCCGCCAAACACGCCGTGGAAAACGAGTGGCCGATGACGTTCCCGCTCGCCCTGCTCGCCGTCTGCGCCGTGTTCGTCGGCTTTTTCGGAACGCCCGCGTGGCCGTGGTTGCAGGCAAAACTCGACGGCGCGGCGACAGCAGCTTTTGCGCCCGCAGAACTCTTCAACGGCGCGGGTCTCATGGTGCTCTCCATCGTCCTCGTCGCGCTCGGCATAGGCGCAGGCTGGGCCATCTACGGGCGGCAGACGCGCACCTCGGCAGACGCGCCCGACCCGCTCCAAGTCCGCGCCCCGCGCCTCTGGCGGGCTTTGGAAAACCGCCTCTGGTTTGACGAACTTTACGAGGCGACCGTCTTGCGCCTCCACGCCGCTTGCGGTGCAGCCGCCGATATTTTTGACCGCTTCGTCGTTGACGGCGCGGTGCGCCTCACCGCCAAAACCGCCGCTGTGCTCGGCCTCGTCAACCGCGACATCTGCGAGCACGGCATCAACGCCAGCCTCGACGCCAGCGCGGACGGCCTGCGCACGGGCGGCGCGAGTTACCTGCGAGAGCAGACGGGCGACGCGCACGACTCGCTGCGCGGCATCGCGCTGGGCTTTGTCGTGCTGGTGCTCTGCGGCGTCATCCTCTGCGCCCTGTTCTAAACCACCAACACCAACGCCACCCGCTCACCGCCGCCAACGCTCACCGCCGCCCACCGCCAACTTTTGCAAAACCGTTTTCACTGCCAATGACCGCCATGTTTTCCAACACCCTCACCGCCGCTGCCGCCGCGCCACTCGCCGCCGTCGCGCAGACGGGGACGAGCACGCTGCCCGCTCTCATCGTCGCCGCCCCCGCCGTCGTCGCGCTCCTGTTCGCGCTGGACGCCGTCTTCAACGGCAAACTCGCGACGGCGGAGGCGTCCGGCGGCGCGGCGGGCGGGCGGGCGATTCGCCTGCTCGGCCTGCTGGCGTCGCTCGCGCCCCTTGTCTTCGGGCTTGCCGCACTGATGCGCCCCGACGGCTTGACGCTCACCACGGGCGACGGCACGGGCGGCGGTTTCCTCGGCATCAGCTACGAGCTGGCGCTCAGCGGCAAATCGCTCCTGCTCGTGGTGCTCACGGGCATCGTCGCGCCGCTCGCGCTCGTCGCCTCACGCCGCCTCGCCCGCCCGCTCCTGTTCAACACGCTGTTTCTCTTCATGGAGAGCGCGGCACTGGGCGTCTTCCTCGCGCAAAACTTTTTCTTCTGGTTTCTCTTTTGGGAGCTGAGCCTCGTGCCCGCCTACTTTTTGATAAAGCTCTGGGGCGGCCCGGGTGCCTCTCGCGCCGCATTCCAATTTGTGCTCTACACCATAGGCGGCAGCGCGTTCATGCTCGCCGCATTTGGCGCAGTCTATGCCGCTGCGGGCACGTGGGACTTCCGCTCGCTCGCCACCTGCGGGCTTTCCGGCGCACTCGCCGCGAAGTTTGGAGCCGCCGCGCCAACCCTCATTTTCGCTGGTGTGCTGCTCGGCCTCGCCGCCAAGGTCCCGCTCTTCCCGCTCCACACGTGGCTGCCCGACGCCTACGCCGAGGCACCGACGGGCGTCTCGATGTTCCTCACCGCCGTCATGTCGAAGATGGGCGTCTTCGGCTTCCTCGCGATTTTGCACCCGCTCTTCCCGAACGAGCTGGCGGCAGCGGCGCGTTGGCTGCTGTGGCTGGCGGTGGCAGGCGTCGTGCTCGGCGCGTGGGCGGCGTTGCGCCAACGCGACCTCAAACGCATGGTCGCTTACTCCTCGGTCAACCACCTGAGCTACTGCCTGCTCGCGCTCTTCGCCACGCAGTTTGCCGGCACAGGCGAGGCCGACTTGCTCTCGGTGGACGCCGCGCTCTCCGGCGCGTGGCTACAGATGTTTAACCACGGCCTCTCGGCGGCAGCGCTTTTCTTCTGCCTCGGCGCACTCGAAGACAGGACGGGCGCACGCGGCATCGGCGACTTCGGCGGCGTCCGCACGGCTGCGCCGATGTTCGCGACACTCTGCGGCGTGGCGATGTTTTCCTCGCTCGGCTTGCCCGGGCTGAACGGCTTCGCGGGCGAGTTTCTCATCTTCCGAGGCGTCTTCGGGCTGGCACCCGCAGCGGCGGCAATCTCGACTCTCGGCCTGCTCGCGACAGCGGTTTTCCTGCTAACATTTTGGCAAAAAGTTTTCCACGGAGGCATCGCCGGGCGGACGCCGGCGGTGAAAGATTTGACGTCCGTCGAGACCCTCGCCCTCACGCCCGTCGCGTTCCTGATGCTGCTCTTCGGCGTCTGGCCGCAGCTGTTGCTGAACTTTTTGCGCTGAACCGTGCGCCGCTGCCAATACAGCGCGGCAGGCTTGCGGGCTTGCCAATGGCGAGACGCGGCGTTTCCTCCCGCCGCTCATGCGAAGACTCCTCCATTTCAAACTCAATCCCAACACGCGGCGAAAACTCCTGCGGTTCCGCTCTATTCAGCGAGGGTATTTTTCGTTTTTGATACTCGCCTTTTTTGTCGTCCTCGCGCTGTTCGGCCCCTGGCTTGTCAACAACCGCGCCCTCATCGTCAGCCACGGCGGCAAATGGTATTTCCCGACACTCGGCGCCGACATCTCCGGCAAAACCTTCGGGCTGGATTACGACTACGAGACCGACTACCGCGCCCTCAAAGAGTATTTTGAAAACACCGAGAAACATAAAACCGCGGGCGACTGGGTGCTGCTACCGCCCGTGCCGTTCAACGGACGCGAGGTTTGCGATGTCTTCGGCAACCTCGAATGGCGCGAGGCAGAAAAAAAATATTTTCTCAAAGGCGAAGTTTTTGCCGAGGGCAAAGCCTACCTACTGCACCCCAACGGACGTTTCCGGCGCGAATGGAGTGTGCTCGGCGGAAAGTTGCACGGGCCGTTTTGCGGCTACGACATCCACGGCAGTCTCACCGAACGAGGCCGCTGGGAACACGGCACCCTCGCACGCTACGAAAAACTTTCCGCACAAACCGAGGGGACAGGGGCGGCTGCGGCGGCGGGGACAACGGGAATGGCGGGGGCGGCGACGGCGGGTGTGACGACGGTGGGAGTGGGTGGTTTTTCGGAACCATTGCTGCACAACCTCCGTTGTTTCCTGCCTTATCCGAACGCGCCGCTCACCTCTGGACATCTCCTCGGCACCGACGAATCTGGCCACGATGTGTTAGCGCGGCTTTTTTACGGCTTCCGCATTTTGTGTGTCGCGAGTCTCATTTATCTCACGCTCACCTATCTCGTCGGCATTTCGATTGGCTGTGCGATGGGCTATTTTGGCGGCTGGTTTGACATCATCGCTCAGCGGCTCATTGAGGTTTGGTCAAACATCCCTTACCTCTACCTCATCATTTTTCTCTCTTCTGTGCTCATCCCCAATCTCTTTGGGCTGATGATTATCATCGTCGCGTTTTCGTGGATAACGTTGACCTACTACATGCGCACGGGCACTTATCGCGAAAAAGAGCGTGACTACATCGCGGCGGCGCGGCTTCTTGGTGCGGGGAATGCGCGCATCATTTTCCGCCACATTTTGCCGAACACCCTTTCGACGGTGGTGACATTTGTGCCATTTATGGTCGCGGCGGTTGTTTTTCAGCTCACTGCGCTTGACTTCCTTGGTTTTGGTTTGCCGCCGACGGAACCCACATGGGGCGAGATGCTTCGCCAAGGCACTGAAAACTTTGAAAGTCCGTGGATACTTGCCAGTGTGGTGACATGTCTTGTCGTCTTGCTTGTCCTCATCACTTTTGTTGGCGAAGCTGTCCGCGAAGCCTTCGACCCCAAAAAGTTCACAACTTACCAATAACTCAAAGAGCACCCATTGAAGGAAGGAGGAAGGAGAGAGGAGAGAGGGAAGGAAAGGAGAGAGGGAAGGGAAGGGGAGAGGGAGCAAGTGGGTGGTGTGAGATGCGGTATGCGGTTGTGGGGTGTGCTGTAGCACTGGGGCGTCTCGCCCGTGTCGTGTGTGTGGCGCAGCCGTGCCCCCAGTGTAGCACTGGGGCGTCTCACCCGTGTCGTGCGCGGCGCAGCCGTGCCTCATCGTCCGTGTGTGTCCGTGTCGGTCCGTGTTAGTCCGTGTGCGTCCGTGTGCGTCCGCCCGCCGTGCGCACTCGCTCCCCCCCCCAGGTCAAGCGATTATTTAGTCTGGTAAATTATTCTGTGCCCCCCAGTGTAGCACTGGGGCGTCTCACCCGTGTCGTGCGCGGCGCAGCCGTGCCTCATCGTCCGTGTCTGTCCGTGTCAGTCCGTGTTAGTCCGTGTTAGTCCGTGTGTGTCCGTGTGCGTCCGCCCGCCGTGCGCCCTCGCCCCCCCCCATGTCAAGCGATTATTTAGTCTGGTAAATTATTCCTCCTTCCATAACATTTTGAACTTGTGGCGTAATTTAATGTTTTCTTGTGGCGCATTTTTCAAAAATGTGCGGAAAAAGCTCGAAAAAATGCGCAAAGCTGCGATGATACACCGAAATACGTGGAAACAAGTTTTATGTTATTCATGAGGAATATCCAAGAGTTTCACCCGCCAAGTTCTGTTTTGTGGCACAGCGGGTTAGCGATTTGCATTTCCAAAAATTGCCACGCAGTCCGCTCGCCCCACTACACAATTTTTTGGCTCGTTTCCGCAGTGCTTCGCCTGACACACACACTGCTCCACAAAGGGCACGGACAGCGACAGCGTCGCAATCGGCAGCCTCGCCAGCCCGCTGCTACGCCACACCGCAACTCACTTTTTTTGTCCCGCGATTTTCGCTCCCAGCAGCCTCGCGCCAATGCCGCACCGCGCACCCCCTCCACTCCTTCGCATACGTGCGCCACACCCGCGCCCCTGCCCCACGCACTGCCCGTCGGCCCCTGCTCGGCGACTCGTTTTTTCCGTCCGATTTCCCCTCCCGTTCCCTCCGCCGCCCTCCTGCGCACCGCCGCGTTTTTTCGACCTGCGCCCACCTCCGCACCTACTTTCGCGCTCGCATCCGCCCCCGCATCTGCCCCCTCCGCCGCGCCCACCTTCGCACCCTCCGCCGCCCCCGCCTCCGCCCGCTTTCGCGCACCTTCGCGCCACACCTTTTCCACGAACCTTCACTGCCAACTCACTGCCAACTAACGCCAACTCGCTGCCAACTCACTGCCGACTAACTGCTACCTATTCCCGATAACATGAATACTACCGACGCCATCCGTTCCCGCTCGCTCGCCGCAAAAATTGCCGCGACATCTGCCGCCCGTGCATCCCTTCCGCTCCCCGCTCACCCGTCACCATTCCCGCCATTCCCCCGTCCACCGCCGCCGCCCCAGCCGCTCTCACCTCGGCCACCCGCCGCCGTCGCCGCTCGTCTGCCGCCCACCGCTCTGCACACTTCCTTGCCCCTGCTGCGCTCATCGCCCCTGCCGCGCTCATCGCTGCCGCCACCTTCCTTGTGCCCGAGGCGAGTGCCGCAACCAGCATCACCACGCCCTTCGTCTGGGACTCCAATGCCACCTACAACCTCGAGTATGGTGGAACGCCCAATGTGGTGACTGTTAGTGGCAGCGGTTCCATCACGATGGCGAACAACGCTGCCCGAACCCTCAACATTGCAAATCCCACGACTGGCAACGATGGCACCCTCATTCTGCAAAATGGCGGTTCTATCTCCAATGCTGTGACGGGCAACGGCAGCCGTGCGTTGACCGTCAACATCGCCAACGGCACCAATGCACAGGGCACCCTCATCATTGGCGGTCAGCTGGGTAGCCCGCAAGTGGCGGGGCAATTTGAGGGTGGTAGCTCAGGTCTCATTACCATCAGTTCCACCGGAACTGGTGCCAGTGGCCTTTTGTTGTTCAACTACACAGACGGCGTCTTTTACTTGACAAAGGGTGCTGTGCCAACGGGGGCGGGCATACGCATACGCGGGGCCACCCGAATTCAGCAAAATTCAACGGGCACTACCTACATCGCAAACACCAGTGACGCCCATGATTACACTGGTACCACTATCGTCAACAACGGCATCCTCGTTATGGTCGGCGCGAAAAGCGGGGCGGGGAGCACGACTATCGCAGCAGGCGCGACCCTTCGGGTAGGCAATGGCGGCACAACTGGCTCGTGGGTAGGCCCCATTGCCACCAGTGCTGGCGGCTCACTCATCTTTTCACGCAGCACCAACTACGAAATCCCAACCTCCGTTAAAATGACAGGGGACGGGGATATCACCTTCAACGCCGCAGGCTCCGGCTACTTGCGAACTGTCACTGGTGCAACCATCAACGGCGCGGACAACATCTACATCACGGGAAGCGGCCCCGTGACGCTCAACGGGCCGCTGACCGACATCGGCAACCTCTTCATCAATTCAAGTGCTTCGACTACTATCGCAAGTCTCCTCAATTCTACCGCTTACATCGAAAAGCAGGGAAGTGGCACTGCCACGATAACGGCGGGCACAACCAGTGGTAACATCAGCATCAATGCGGGCACACTTGCGTTCGGTGGCAATGCGGCATGGGCGACAAGCCCAACTTCCATCTACGTTGGGGCAAATGCGACATTGCGCTTTAACCGAAGTGCAGCCACCACCATTACTTCTGCTATCACCGGACCGGGTTCTCTGGTGAAGCTGGGATCTGCCCTCACGCTGACGGGAACCAACCTCTACACAGGTGGCACGACGATTACGGGAAGCCTAATTCTCTCTGGAGGCGGCACCCTGGGAACTGGTGCCATCATCCTCAGGCCAGACTCCATCCTCAACCTTAACGGCGACGGTGTCATCTTGCCAAATACGATTGACCGCTTTCAGACCAGTGGCACCGCAGCGTCCATCACCAAGACGGGGTCGGGCACGGTCACACTCACGGGGGACATCGGCGCAAAAAAATACCTTTCGGGTCTTTCCGTCACAGGAGGGTCTTTGGTGCTTGGTAACGGGGGCACTCCTCCCAATTGGGGGATTCACGCAGGTAACATTAATATTGCGACAGGTGCCTCGCTCGTTTTTAACCACGATGGCTTCCTGTATCCGTATGTGCGGACTGGGGTGGCAAGCGTTGACGCTGGGCACCGTTGGCGCACAGCCTTCCAAGGGGGAGGTGACCTTATCAACCGAGGGGAAGGAATTACGGCTCTGATGGCGTATAATAACACTACTGACACCCTTAGTGGCAGACTTATCGCGGAACGCGGCACGTTCCAAATCGGCATGGGTAGAGACCGCGGGCAACTTACCGCCGCAATTTTCGATATACGCACGAATGGGACTATCGCCGTTTGGAGAAAACGAGATCTGCATGACGACAGTACAAACACACGGCGCGTCGTTAATAGAATAATTGGCGACGGCACTTTCATTAAAAAGGGGACAAACTTTGTGCATCTCACAAACGCGGATACTGACTTTTCTGGGACGTATATTGTAGAGGGCGGAGGTTTGCGCTTTGGGAGGAATGCAACTAACGAACATGGTATAACTAATTCAACTGCAGACTTTGTGCTCCAACGAACTTCTGTGAAGGATGCTACCAAGACCTCCGTGTTGGTTATTGGTAATACCGGAAATGCCATGCATTTTTCGGGGGATATTTCCGGTGTGGGTGCTCTGCGCAAACTCTCAACCTCAATGCTCGTCCTCACTGGCGATAATTCCTATTCTGGGGGAACGCACATCGCAGGAGGGATTGGAAGTGGCAATCTATCCACTAACTTATATACCACCAATGCCGGAACGATTCAGGTTGGAGACTTCGATGCGGCATACGGTGGTGGTTACACAGGTTCCTTGGGAACGGGGACGGTCTTGTTCAGCACCTACTCAACTGCGGCCAACAATTATGGTAACATTCTAATAAACCGCAACGGCACTCTGGAAATACCAGGAAACATTGTCGGCGGAAATAATTGGACCACGCCAGGGACATACAATACTATCACGCACTCGGGCGGAAACGATCCCGCTAACCCCGCCACAACTATCCTTTCCGGAAATAATTCATTCAGAGGCTCGATAATTGTTGAAAGAGGCACGGTAATCCTATCGGGCAACAATACCGATTCGGTCGGAAATAATAGCAACTACATCGTTAAACCCGGCACGGGTGCTACCCTCCAAATTGGCGACGGCGGCGTAGGCGGACGTATTTACCAAACGGCGACAACAGGGTCTACATCGGCGGCGGATAACACACGCTTGGATTTTCGCGGTGCCACAATCGAAATCAACCACGCCGACACCGTCACATGGTCGAGACCCCTAAAAGGAAGCGTAACAACGAATTCTCCCACTAACGTCCAATATTATCTCTACAATCAATCCAATACCGCCAGCAAGTTCATCCAAACTGGCACTGGCACAACCATTCTCTCCGGCACCAACACAGCATACGAAGGCACCATCCAAATTGACAACGGGCGGCTTCAGATTAGTGACGACACCAACCTCGGTGCCAGCTCCACAAACATCATCAACGGCGGCACCTTAGTTTTGGCGGGTAATACCACCAAAAACTGGACGCTCGCCGTCGGGGAGCGGGAGAATGGCATCGAAGTCCCCAGCGCGGTGACCGCAATCTTTGAGGGGACGCTTAGCGAAGAAGGCGGTTTCACAAAACTCGGAGCAGGCACTCTCAAACTCATCAACGAATACGACCTTGGCAACATAGTCGTCCGCGAAGGCGTGCTCGATTTGACGACACTTTCCGGCAATTTAGGAATATATTTGGTTAACAGTTCCCTCGAAGGCGGCACACTGAAATTGGGCAACACATCAGGCACCACCAACCTTGACTCAGGATGGAAAATCGCTGTCCCTGCAACAGGAAAAAACACAATAGACATCACTTCTGGAACGAGTGTCGATGGGTGGGTCGGCATCTCGGGTGCAGGCGATTTCACGGTTACAGGTGGTGGAACGCTTGTCCTTGGAAACAGTATTGTTGATCCCCAATATGGGCCAAATCCCGATTTCTCCGGCGCGGTCACCATTGATGGCGGACAGCTTCAACTGACAGTGCCGGGTGCTCTCGGCGGAACGGTCGGCACACCGACAGGCGCGGTTCACCAACTTATAGATGGCACGCTAACTCTCTCTTCGGCTACTCCAACCACTTATTTTGACAACTGGCACGTGCCCGGAAGGACAACGCTCCAGCAACCCATCATCAACGTGAGAGAAAATGATGTAATCACTCTTTCGGGTCGGCTTACCAGTGACGCCAATGCTCCTCTGAAATTTACTGGCAACCCTGCCATGTCGGCC
>JAITPT010000108.1 GCA_031289285.1 Puniceicoccales bacterium | reverse complement strand
TCGGCGGCGTCGAAGATGGGTATCCACTGTGCGGCGCGTGCCTCGATGCTGTAGTAGTTGACGTCGCCGCCGAACGGGCCGCCCGCGACCCACTGCGAGAGGGAGAAGCGGTTGCCGGAGGTGGGGAAGTAATAGTCGTTGGCGGTATTGCGCGTGATTGAGAGGCCGACCTTGGAAATAATTTTTGCACCCTCTTCTTGCCGGATGAAGTCGGGGAGTGTCCACGCGATGTTGGTGATTTTCGACTGCTTGATGTTGTAGTTGAGCGTCGCGTAAATCTCCCCGTAGATGCGGCGGCGGGCGTTGATGTTGAGGCCGATGTCTTGAATCTCAAAGTCGCTGCTCTCGTAGCTATTGTTTTGGAGAAACACCTCGTAGCCGATGGCCAGCTCACGTCCGCCGACCCACGGTTCCTCGAAAGACTGCGAGAGCGAGCTGGAGACGGTGCCGATAGAGGCGCGGGCGCGGAACTTTTGTCCGCCGCCGCGAAAGTTATTTCGCCAATTGAAAATGTCGAAGTTGCTCTCGGAGTATTCGGCGTATCCGTAGAGTTGCTGCACGGTGTCGAAGCCGACGCCGAAGGAGAGCGAACCGGTCTGCCCCTCGGTGACGTCTATGCGCAGGTCTCGCATGTCGGGGACGTTGGCGTTGGAAACTTGGGGTGAGAGGCGGACGGTCTCGAAGAAGCGCGTATTCCGCAAAATCGTCTCCGAGCTTTTCATGCGCACGGTGTCGAACACTTCGCCCGGGGCCATGAGAATTTCGCGGGTGATGACGCGGTTGCGGGTCTTCGTATTGCCGTTGATGTTGATGGCACCGAGGCGCGTTTTTTTGCCTTCGTGGATTTTGATGATGATGTCAACCTTGCCGGTTTTGACGTCGGGCACACGCCGGATTTGGGCGTAGGTGTTGAGGTAGCCGAGTTGGCCGTAGTAGTCGCGGATTTTCTCGGCGGCGGTTTCGACGGCTTTGGGGGAGAACCAATCGCCCGATGCGAGCGAGTCAAAGTTGGTGCGGATTTCGGAGGAGTTCCGTGCCTTGGCGTTGTCGGGGGAGAAGAAGTCAATCACTCGGTCGCCGATGGGATAGGGTCGCGTGAGGTCGCGTTGGCGTTGGCCGATGCGGGCGATGATGGCGTCGCTCTTGAAGCGGGCGATTTCTGCGGCGCGGGCGGGCGTGAGTTTTTCTGGGTCTTCGCTGGGCAGAGGTGCGCCGAGTGTGTTGCCCTCGATTTTGATGTCGCCGACGGTGTAGCGTCCGCCTTCTGAAATTCTGATTTTCACAGAGAGCCAGCCGTCGGTCAGGTCGGATTCGACAAACTTTCGTTCGACGGTTTCGCGTGGGATTTCGGCGTCGAGGAATCCTTGGTTTCGGTAGAAGTCGCGCAGCTTATCTATGTCGGTGTCGAGCGTGTCTTTGTTAAAACGCCCGAACGGAGTGCGCAGCCACGAGAGCTTGGCGAAGCGGTTTCCGGGAAAGTCAGCGGGGTCGAAGAAGTAGGCCCACGAGGAGGTTTCGATGATGGGGCGCAGGTCGCTTTCTGCGATGTGTTTGTTGCCCTCGAAGATGAGTTCGCGGATGGCGATGTTGAGACCTTCCTTGATTTCAAACGTGACGGTCGCCGTGCCCTCTGCGTCGTTGCGGACGATTACTGGTGTGATTTCTGAGAACGGAAATATCTCGCTGTATTTTTTTACGAGTTTCTCGACGCTACGTTTAATCATCACTTCGTCGAGTGGGTCGCCTTCTCTGACGAGCACCTCGTCTATCAATCCCGTGCCCCAAATCGTCTCTGTGTCCCACTCTTTATTCCCCGTGATTTCCACCTTTGAGATGCGCAGCCGAGGCGTAAGCGTGACGGAGACTCGCACGGAACCATCGGGGAGCAAGGCGGGGTCTATGCTGACGTATTCGTAAAAACCTGTCCTGTAAAAAGCGCGTATCGAGGCGTCGGTGGCTTCTTGGGAAAATGGCTGGCCGATTTTTAGTCGCATGTGGGCGGCGGCTTCGGAGACGTCAATTTTGCGGGTGCCGTCGAAACGATAGAGGATGTCGGTGACTATCCCTTGCTTGGCGGGTGCGGGTGCGGCGGCGGCGGCGGGGGCAGGTGCGGCGGGCGCGACGGCGGCGGCGGGTGCGGGTGCGGCGGCGGGTGCGGCGGGAGTGTCGGCGCGAATGCTCTCCGGTGCGAAGCCCGATGCGGCGGCGAGGAGGAAAGCGAGGAGGTGTCGGTGTTTGGAAAAGAGAAGCATGTCGGGCGGTTCCGGCGGCGTGTTAAAAAGCAGAGGCGGGAAAAATGCGTGCCGCGGGCGTCTTGTCAACGCCGCCCATGCGGGCGTTTTGGTAAAAAATTGTCGCCAAGGGTGTGTGCGGGCAACTTGCTGTCGCCATGCCGAACGGGATGAAGGAGGGACTATGTTGAACAGGGTGCGGGAGGCCGGGCAAACGCGCGGCGTCATCTTTGTTGATTTTTTTGACACTCTGTTTTTCCGCACCGTCCACCCCTTGGATGTGTTGCGGGTGTGGGCTTGCCAAGCGCGGACGTTTTTGGGCGTGAATTGCGATTGGGCGGTGTTGCACGATGCGCGCATGGAGTCGCTGGAAGCCGTCGCCCGCGACCTCGGCTACGGCGGCGCGGCGATGCCGCCGTTGCGCTACCCGTTTGAGACGTGGATGGCGGCGCTCTACACGCGGCTGCAAAACAGCGGCCTGTTTGCGCGGGAGACGGCGTTTGCGGATTTTTGCGCGGCGGCGTTGGAAGTCGAGGAGCGCGTCGAGGTGGCGTCGCAGGTCGTCAACGGCGCGGTGGTGGATTTGCTGCGCGAGTGGAAGAGCGCGGGGAAACGCATTTACGTGGTGTCGGACTTTTACCTGCCGAAGCGTAGCCTGCTGCGGTTCTTGGAGGCGGGCGGGCTGGGGGATTTTTTTGACGACGTTTTTGTGTCGTGCGACTTGGGGGAGACGAAGCAGGAGGGCGGTTTATACGGGGCGGTTTTGGCGCGGCTGGGCGTCGCGCCGAGCGAGGTATTTATGTTTGGGGACAACCGCGTGTCGGATTGTTGGCAGGCGCGGCGGGCGGGTCTTGCGGCGGAGCAGATACGCGGCGGGCGCGCCGGTCTCGTCGGCAAGGCGTGGCGTTTCCTGCTGGCGCGGCGCGGCGCGAACGAGCCGTTGCGACAGACGTTTGAGCGGGCGTTTCTCGAGCACGAGCGCGAGTGCCAGCGCGGCGGCGTGTGCTTCGCGGAATACGCACTCGTCTTTTATTTTTTCACGGAGCGGTTGTTTTTTCGGCTGAAGGAACGCGGTGTGCAGGAGGTCGTTTTTTTGTCGCGAGAGGGCTGGCTGCTAAAAGAGTTTTTCGAGATGTGGCAGACGGCGCGTGTCCCGGAGGGGCAACGTTTGCGGACGCACTACCTGCGGATGTCGCGCCAAGCGGCGGCGATTTTGCGCTTGCGCGATTTGGAGACGGAGGACTTCGCGGCGTTTGCGAACGCGGGGATTTGCGTGCGCGATTTTTTGGCAGGCTGCGGTTTTTCGGCGGCGCAGACGGAGGCACTCGCACTGGAGGTCAGGGTGGATTTCGCCGCGCCGACGACGGGGGTGTTTCGCGGGACGTCGGAGTTTGCCGCCTTGTCGCGGAGTGCGGCGTTTCGGCGGCTCTACGCGGAGAACCTCGCGGAGAACAAGGAGGCGTTCCGGCGTTATTGGGCAGGCTTCGGCATCGCGCCCGACGCGCTCGCGGGCGTGGTGGACGTCGGCTGGACGGGGCGGATGCAAGACGCGCTCCACGCATTGGCGGGGCAGCGCACGGCGGGGTTTTATCTGGGCTTGCGCTCGGCGTCGTCGCTGGGCGCGGGGCGCGAAAAGGAGGGAGTGCTTTTCTCGTGTCTGCCCGCACGCACGGCGTTTTTCCACCACCTCAGCGCGAACCGCCAGATTTACGAACAGCTTCTCATGGCACCGCACGGCACGGCGACCGGCTACGGGCTGGACGCAGCGGGGCAGGCGTTCGTGCGCGAGGACGACAAGGAGGCGGAGCGCGGCGTGTATGACTCGCAAATCCGCGCCGTCCAAGAGGAGATGCGCGGGGCGTTCGGGCGGCTGTGCGCAGACGCACGGCTGGGCGGCTACGCGCCGGAATGGCTCTTGCGGCGACTCGCCGATTTGACGGTGCGCAGCAGCTTGTTTGCGACGGGACGGCGGGCAGACTTTATGCGGGCAGTCTCGCAGGGTTTTGTTGACAACTTCGGGGCAGTGCGAGTGGGCGTGCGCTACAACATCGCACGGGTGCTGGTGGCGGACGGCGCGGGTGGCGCGGGTGGCGCGGGCTGGAGTGTCGGGCGGGGGTTGCGACTCGGGCGGGGGCTGCTGCGCGTGGCGGTGGCGTTGTTGCTCAGGCCGGAAAATGTTTTGCGCTACGCCGCGAAGATGTGGGCAGCAGATAACGCGGCAGCGCGGCTCGTGTGGCGTTGCGGCGGCGCGTGGCTGTGCTACCGGCTGTTTTTCAAACCGAGGAAACAGGGGCGGTGAGTGGCGCGGTGGGTGGGCGGCGGGCGGAGGCAGTGGGCAGCGCGGCGGTGGGCGGCGGGCGGTAGGCGGCGTTAGTTTTTTTTGCGTTTGAGCACGGCGAAGATTGTGCCTGCCGCTTTGTCGGTGCGCAGGGTGGCCGGGAAGGGCGCACCCGCTTTGGCGTAGCAGAGGTAGAGCGTGTCTTTGTCGAGGAGGTAGAGCGCACGCACGGTTTTCCCTTCGTGGGAAAGCGAGATCCGCGGCGGGACTTCCTTAGGAAATAGGGTGTAGGAGACGGCAGTTTCTGCGCCGGGATGCAGCACTTTGTCCCCCGAAAAAAGCAGCGTCTCCGTTTCCATTTTGGCGATTTGCGCCTCGGTCGGGAAATCGGCGTCGGCAGAGACGCTGGCGATTTTCCATGTGCCTTGCAGAGCGGCAGCGACGGCGGCGGAAGTGTTGGCAGGGGCAGCGGAGGAAGTCGCGTCGCCTTCCGGCGTGGAGTTGCAGCCGGAGAGGAGGGCTGTGCCGCAGAGCGCGACGGCGAGCGCGACGACGAGCGTGGCGGCGGGCGAGACGGCGGGAAGAAGCGTTGAGGAGAGAGCGGAGAAGGTGTTTTTCATGGCGAGGAGTGAGGGCGGTTTTTTAGGCACCGGCTTGGGCGAAGGCGGAATCGAGGGCGGCGGTGAGGGCGTCAATCGTGGCGTCGGTTTCGTCGCCCATGTTGGAGACGCGGAAGGTTTTTCCTTTGAGTTTTCCGTAGCCACCATCAATGACGAGGTCGTGGTGTTTTTTCAAAAATTCGTTGACCTTCGGCAGGTCGGCGTTGCGGGTGTTGGCGAAACAATTGAGGCCGCGCACGCCGTATGCCTCGGCAGGAAAGAGAGCGAAGCCGCGACGCAGGCCCCACGCACGGACTTTTTCGTTGAGGCGGTGATGGCGGGCATAACGGTTTTCAAGACCCTCGGCAGCGATTTTGGCGAGCTGATGTTGGAGACCGTAAATGAGGCTGATGGCAGGCGTCGAGGGGGTCATGCCTTTTTCGTGGTTGGCGTGAAACTCCAAAAAGTCGAAGTAGTAGCCACGGTCGAGGCGGGTGGCAGCGCGTTGGCGGGCACGTTCGCTGACGCTCAGAAGCGAGAGGCCGGGCGGAAGCGCAAGCGCCTTTTGCGAGCCAGTGATGAGGACATCAATACCGTTGGCGTCTTTGTTCACGGGGACGGTGCTGAACGAGCTAACGGTGTCCACGATGCTGATAACATCGGGGAACTCGCGCACGACGGCCATAATCTCGGCGAGCGGGCTAAGGGTGCCCGTGGAAGTCTCGCTGTGAATGAGGGTGATGGCGTCGTATTGGCCGGTGGCAAGCTCGGCGCGGACGGCGGCTGGGTCAACGGGTTTGCCCCAATCGAAGCGCAAGGCGGCGGCGGATTTGCCGCAACGCTGGGCGACATCGAGCCATTTGTCAGAAAACGCCCCGTTCATGCAGCAGAGGACTTTTTTGGCGACGGTGTTTCGCAGGGCACCCTCCATGATACCCCACGAGCTACTGGTGCTCAGGTAAACGGGGTCGGCGGCGGTACCGGCGAGTTGGCGCAGGTGGGGCTGGAGGCTCTCGTAGAGGGCAACAAAGTCTTTGGAGCGGTGCCCGAGCATGCCGTGTGTCATAGCGGCAAAGGTATCGGCAGCGACGGTGATAGGTCCTGGTATGTAGAGGCGCATGGCTTTCTGGCTGTGTCCAGCGAACGCTGCCCAAACCGTGCGAACCTTCAAGCGGAAACAACACGAACAATAAAACAATAAAGGGTCAGACGTTTTTTTGTTTGCATTCGCTTGTTCTTTGCCC
>JAITPT010000093.1 GCA_031289285.1 Puniceicoccales bacterium | reverse complement strand
TCAACCGAGCGCGACGTGGGCACCGTCCAAATGGGCGGGCACGACCCCGCGCAGCGCGGCTTCACCGTGCAGGGCGTCGAGCTCGTGCTCGACGGCGCGGTGGACAATTATTTTCGCGCCACTGCCAACCTCGTCTTCGGCCTCAACACCGCCGGCGAGTCCTACATGGAGTTGGAGGAGGCCTACGCCGAGACGCTTGGCTTGCCCGGCTGTTTCCAATTTCGCGCTGGCCAATACCTCACCGAGTTTGGCCGCATCAACACGCAGCACCCGCACTCGTGGGACTTCACGGACGCCCCGCTCGTCGCGGCGCGCTTCCTCGGTCCCGACGGGCTGCGCAATCCGGGTGCGCGTCTCTCGTGGCTTGCGCCGACGCCCTTCTACTCGGAGATTTTTTTCGGTGTGCAAAACAGCGCGGGCGAGACGGCCCATAGTTTTCGCGGCGAAAGCGGCAGCGAAGAAGGCGAACACGGCCACGAGCACGGCGCGGCGGGGAGCATGGAGCCGTTCGGGCGGCCCGCCGTCGAGACCGGCGTCAGCGGCTTCGGCGACATGCTTTACACGGCGCGTTATGCGGTGTCGTTCGACCTCACCGACACGCAGACATTGCTCGCGGGCGTCTCCGGCGCGTGGGGGCCGAATGCCACGGGCGCGGGTGCGCGGACGCAACTTTACGGCGCGGACGTTTATTGGAAATGGAAGCCCGACGACCACCACAAGGGTTTCCCGTTTGTCGCGCTGCAAGCCGAGGCGATATTTCGCGGCTACCAAGCCGCCGCCGCGACCCTCGAGCACGACGACGACGCTGCCACCGCTGCTCACGCGCACGTTTTGCCGCGTGAGACGCTCTGGGATTGGGGCGGCTACGCGCAGGTCAGTTACGGGTTCACGCCGGGCTGGGTGGCAAGCCTCCGCGCTGACTACGTCGCGCCCATCGAACGCGGTAGCTACGAAAAAATCCTCCACGACACCGAGGACACCGCTCGTGCCCGTCGCTGGCGCGTCTCACCTGCGCTCACGTGGTATCCGAGCGAGTTCTCCCGTGTGCGCATCCAATACAATTACGACCGCGGCGACTTCGGCGAAAAACGCCACGCCCACGGCGTCTGGTTCCAGTTGGAGTTCCTCCTCGGCGGCCACGGCGCTCACAAATTTTAACCAAAACCAAAAACCAAACTCACCGTTCACCTGTCCATACACAGCACACAGCAAACCATGAAAAAACTCTCCGTTCTCTTTAAGCAAGTTCTGCGGGTGGCGTTCACGCCACCACCAGCCATCCGCGCCGCCGCCGCCGTCGCGTTGCTCGCGCTCGGCCTCGCCGCGCCCGCCGCCCACGCCGCGCTCAACGTCGTCGCCACGACCTCCGACGTCGCCGCACTCGCCAAAACCGTTGGCGGCGACGACGTCACTATCATCACGCTCGCTCGTCCCACCGAAGACCCGCACTTCGTTGACGCCCGCCCGAGTTTCCTGCGTCACCTCAGCCGCGCCGACTTGCTCATCGAAGGCGGTGCCGACCTCGAAGCCGGCTGGCTTCCGCCGCTCGTCAACAACGCCCGCAACCGCAAAATCCTTTCTGGTGCGGCGGGGCGTTTCCTCGCTGCCGAGCACGTCCGGCTACGCGACATCCCGGCGACGCTCGACCGCTCGCAAGGCGACGTCCACGCCCACGGCAACCCGCACTTCCTCCTCGACCCCGCCAACGCCGCCCTCGTCGCCAACGCCCTCGCGGAAAAGCTCGCTGCTCTCGACCCCGCCAAGGCCGCAGCCCACCGTGCCCGCGCCAAAAAGTTTTCCGCTACGCTCGACGGCAAACGCGCCGAGTGGAACCGCCGCCTCGTCCCGTTTCGCGGGGCGGGCGTGGTCACTTACCACCGCTCGTTCGACTATTTTTTGGCGGCCTTTCACCTGAACCTTTCGGGCACCATCGAGCCGAAGCCCGGCATCGAGCCATCGGCGTCGCACTTGGTCGCGCTCACTGCCCAGATGAAGCGTGAAAAAGTCCGTCTCATCCTTACCGAGCCGAACCGTCCCATCCGCACCTGCACCCGCGTCGCCGCGCAGTCTGGCGCAAAACTCGTCCGTGCCCCGCTCATGCCCCTCAACGACGACTACCTCGCCTTCATCGAAGCCATAGTCACCGGCGTCGAGAGCGCCCTGCGCCCAGAGTAGTGTGTCGCCGTGTTAATACTTGCTCCATCTGCCATGCCCCGATTTTATGCCGCGCATGAAAAGACTTCTGTTCCTACTCGCTATTGTTTTGTTCGCAGTCGGCGTCTCCGCATGTTCAAAAACTATTAATCTCGGTGACGAGCGCGACGGCGATACAGACGAGGAGACGCCCAAAGGTGTCCGAATTCTCTAAACCCGCGACGCCGCAAAACACTCTCCTCCGCAGAACATTTTTTCCTCCCGACACGCCAACTTTTTCCGCTTTCGCAAATGAGCAAAGACAAACCTAAAGAAACAACCGCCGTTGACGGCACCGACTTCGCAATCGGCATCATCGCCTCGCGCTACAACAACGACCTCGTCGAGGCACTCCTCAAAGATGTCCGCGCCGCGCTACGCAAATCAAAGGTCGCCGACGCCTCGGTAAAAGTCCTGCGCGTGCCCGGCGCATCCGAAATCCCTTACGCTGCCAACATGCTCGCCATGACCGAGGAATACGACTGCATCATCGCCCTCGGCGTCATCATCAAAGGCGACACCATCCACGCCGAGGTCATCGCCAACAGCACCGCCCTCACACTCCAAGGCGTCGCCATGCAAACCGAGGTGCCCGTCATCAACGGCATCATCGCCGTCAACACCCGCGAGCAGGCCGAGGAGCGCACACGGGGGAAGTTGGCGCGGGGGACGGAGTTCGCCAAGTCTGCCCTCGAAATGGCTTGGCACCACCTGCAGCTCGGCGATTACCTCGACACGCTCGACGCTAACGCCGAGGCCGACGGAGATTTGGATTACCTCGAATACGAAAAAAAACTTTACGAGGATGATGACGATGATGACGACGAAGACGGGGGCAGCGACTACCCGTTTCACAAAAATTAAGGGGTGCCTCCGCGCCCCGCCATTCCGCACTCCACCGCCACCGCCCGCCACCCGCCGCTATGCAAACTAACGCCAGCACCGACCACCCCTTTCCCGGAGACGAGCAGGTCTCGCCCGAACACATCGCAGTCGCCATCGAGGCGCTTTGCCCAGAGCTTGCCAAAGGTGCGCAGCCACCGGAGGGCTTCGAGGTGTCCACCGTCGCCGCGAAGTCGCCCGCCAAGGGTAGCCGCCGCGCCTGCCGTTTCGCCGCCATGCAGTATCTCTACGCTTGGGACATGGTGCGCCCTGAAATTCGCATTGACCACCTGCGGCGCTTTTTTGAGTCGCTCGAGCACCCGCGCGAGACCTACGCCTTTGGCGAAGAGTTAGCCGAGAGCGCGATTGAGCACCTCGACGAGATTGACGAGATAATCACCGCCCGCGCCGAGAACTGGGAGTTTGTGCGAATTGCCAAAGTGGACCTCGCCATCCTGCGTCTCGCCACCTACGAGCTGTTTTTCCGCAACGACATCCCGCCCATCGTCACCATCAACGAGGCAGTTGAGATGTCGAAAATCTTTTCCACCGCCGAGGCGCGACGCTTCGTCAACGGCATTCTCGACAAACTGCTCGCCAGCGTGAACCGCCCCGCCCGCGAGGCGTTCAGGGGCTAACGCAGGTCGCGCCGCGCCGTTCCGCACCGTTTCACGCCGTAACGTTTCACGCCGCACCGTTTCACGCCGCACCGTTTCGTTCCGATGCAATCTTTTCTTGGTATTGATTACGGCGACAGGCGAATTGGCCTCAGCTATGGCGACGAGTTGGGCATCGCGTTTCCAATCGCTCCCGCTGTCGAACCCGAACATGCCGCCCGTGTCGCCCGTGTCGTCGCCGAGGCTCGCCGCCGCAAAGCCACCGCGCTCGTCGTCGGTTACCCGCTCAACATGGACGGCACCGCTGGCCCACGCACCGTCGTCACGGACGACTTTATCGCGGAAATCGAAGCGTTTTTGCCCGGCGTCCCTGTGCATCGCGTTGACGAGGGTCTGACGAGTGTGGAAGCGGAAGGCACGTTTTCCTCGCGCCGTCGCGGGCGCACCGCCAAAGAGCGCCAACGCCACCGCCAGACCGGCGAGCTTGATTCCCGCGCCGCCACCCTGATTTTGCAGGACTTCCTAAACGCCCGCGGCTACGGCTTCGGCGGCGGCGGCGGGTAAAAAAGCAAAAACAGGGCAGGGGGGGGCAATACCGTTCAGGTAGTGCGTTTCGCTTCAAAGTTGGCACACGTCGTGCGTTGTATCGGGGAGCACAAGCGTCCCGATGCAGGGATGCCGTGCCAATTTTGATGAGAAATGCTATAGTGCCAGAAACACGAAGAGAAATTCTGAAACCGCATGTGCCTTGGAGCGCTGAAGGCGCGGCTTCATAATAGCCTATGGCGAAGCCATAGGTATCGGTCTCGCCCTGTCTCTGTGGGCTGTAAGCCCACCTTAACACGATGGCGCATGTGACGTCTTGAACGAAGGTTGAGGTGGGCTTACAGCCCACTGTGGAGAAACCGCCCGTTATCCTATGGCGTTGCCATAGGCTATTATGAAGCCGCGCCTTCAGCGCTCGATGCAAGACGAATTGAGGGTCACCCGTGCTTTTTTCGCTACCTGAACGGTATTTGAACGGTTATTGAGCCAACGGGCAATCATGGGTGCCGTAGCGCACGGATTTTGATGCTGCGAAAAGAGACTTCGTTGCCGTGGTCTTGTAGAAGAATGTGGCCAGACGCCCATTCGCCGTAGTTGGCTACGTTTTTGAACTTTGTTTTTGCGACCAAGGCGCGAAACTCCGGCGAACGGCGGTTGTAAGAAACGGTTTTTACGCCGTCGAGCCAGTGTTCTACCTCTACGCCGCGAACGACTATCCGCGCCTTGCGCCACACGCCCGCACCGAGCACAGGCTTATCTTTTGAGGCGGGGATGAGATTATATAGCGAACCGATTTCGTAGTAATTTGTGCCGTCGTTGCGGGCATTAGGGCGTTTGTCATCATAGAGTTGAAACTCTGGGCCGATGCCCGGATTTTTATCTGTGTCGGTTTGTATAAAATACTTGACGCCGCTGTTTGCGTGCGGGGTGAGACGAAACTCAAGTTGAAGTTCAAAGCTCGAATACGTTTTTGTTGTGACAATATCTCCTGCTCCACTTTTAGCGCGAAGTGTGAGTATCCCGTCGTGGATTTCCCAACCTTTTTTCGGAAAACTCGCTTTTTTGACGCCGCGCCAACCAGCCGAGTTTTCACCGTTAAAGAGAAGTTCCCACCCCTCGGTTTTTTCCTCCTTCGAGAGGGAATTGTGTCCAGTGGCAGCTGCCGTTGCACCATCGCTTATCGTGCGACCAGTTGCAACCATCGCCGCCGCCGCGACAACCGCCGCCGAAAAAATAAAATGTGTAATTTGCATACCGCAAAAACACCATCTTTTCCATCCTGTTCCCGTAATCCTAAAAACGGCGGTTAGGAATAAAAAGGCAGCCATTTTTTTCGTTTGACATCCACGCAAAGAAAAAAACCGCAGATAACGCAGAGACCGCAGATACCGCAGATAATTTAGATTTTTAATCACAACAAACATTCACGACTTACCACTCACCATATCTACCAATACTGTTCAGGTAGTGCCAAAAACACGAAGGGCATTTCTGAAACCGCATGTGGCTTGGAGCGCTGAAGGCGCGGCTTCATAATAGCCTATGGCGTAGCCATAGGTATCGGTCTCGCTCTGTCTCTGTGGGCTGTAAGCCCACCTCAACGCGATGGAGGTCGGCGGTGGTGGCGCGAGGGGGGGGGGCATTTGGAACGAAGGTTGAGGCGGGCTTACAGCCCGCTGGGGAGCCGCCGCCTGTTATCCTATGGCGTTGCCATAGGCTATTATGAAGCCGCGCCTTCAGCGCTACGAGGCACCCTCCGTTTCAACCTAAAAACGGCGGTTAGGAATAAAAAGGCAGCCATTTTTTTCGTTTGACATCCACGCGAAGAAAAAAACCGCAGATAACACAGAGACCGCAGATAATTTAGATTTTTAATCACAACAAACATTCACGACTCACCCTTCACCATATCTGCGCCTTCTGTGTTATCTGCGGTTAGGAATAAAAAGGCAGCCTTTTTTTTCGTTTGACATCCACGCGAAGAAAAAAACCGCAGATAACGCAGAGATCGCAGATAATTTAGATTTGCTACTCACGACAAACATTCACGACTCACCACTCACCATATCTGCGCCTTCTGTGTTATCTGCGGTTAGGAATAAAATGGCAGCCATTTTTTTCGTTTGACATCCATGCGAAGAAAAAAACCGCAGATAACACAGAGACCGCAGATAAAACTGCGGTTGTCTCAGATGTCTTTGAGTTCGCATTTTACTTCTCTGCCGGAACAGGCGATTGCTAATGCTTTGATTTTTTTGTTTTCGGTTTTATAGCGTTCGGGATAACGCTTTTCTTCGATTTGCGCAAAGGCAGCACCGAGAAGTTTGTTTAAGACCTTGTCGGAACTCTTTTTTTTGCTGGGGACATCGTCTTCTACTTGGGATGTTTCTTCTATAGGGGCGGGTTTTCCGTATTTGATTTCGGCGACAAAAATTTGGTCGGTGAGTTCCCAGACGGCATCTATGCGCCCAAGGTTTGTAGAGACCTCCGCTGTGATGTTGAAGCCGAGCAGGCGCAGCCACAACAAAAGGATGGAGTGGTAGTAATGTTCGTTCTCGACAATGATTTGATAGGGTATCCACGCGAATACTCCGCTTAACGTCTCGGAGAGCGCAACTGAGTCGCCAGCAAAGAGTTGCTTTTCTAATTTTTCACGGAGAAAACCTGATTTGTTTTCGGCATATTGTCCGTATTTTACTAACAGAGAACGCGTGAACGACTCGCGGACTTCACGGTTTGGAAAGTCGAGAACGAACGAGTCTTCTTCATCGAAAGACCTGTGAATTTTCTTTATTGTGAGGTAGCCAGTTTGGAAGAAAAGCGTTTCTTCTGCCATCTCGGATGGGTCGTCCATCGTTGACACCAGCGAGGCAACAACCGTTTCTCCAAGAACGAAGCCAAGGCGTTTTTTCTTTTCGATGATTTTGATTAGAAACGAGGGCGTTGCCGTTGTGAACCAGTAGTTCTCGAATTTTTTGAAGTCAAAGAGGCGGAGCGTTGAAAGAGGATTGTAGAGGGATATTTTTCCGTCCCATGAATAGCCGTTATACCACCTTTTGATAGCAGCAAGGACTCGTTCACGCGGTTGCGGTGGATATTGCGCAAGAGAGAGTGCGTCAATGTATTCTTTGAAGTTGCTCTCCAATTCTTCCTGTGTGTAGCCGCAAATTGTGGAGAAACGTTCGTCGAAAGAGATGTCGGTGAGGTTGTTTAACGTGGAAAAAATAGAGACGCCAGCGTATTTGGCAATCCCAGTCAAAAACAGGAATTTCAGATACGGGTCACAGAACTTTAGGGGCGTATAAACTTCGTGAAGAAATTGTTTTACTTGACCAAAAAGATTTTTGTCATCGGCAATAATGGCTTCATGGAGCGGCTTGTCGTATTCGTCTATAAGGACGGCAACTCGCTCGTTGTATTTTTGGTAAAGTGCCTCGGACAAATTGTAGATACTGGGATTTTCGGGCGCGACTTCGACACCGTAATCTCTGGCGATGCGGAAGATGATTTCTTTGTATCTGCGCTTCAATTCGTCAATCGTTGAGAAACTGGCGACGCTCCAGTCTATGTGAATGACGGGGTGTTTTTTCGACCAATCCCACTTGTCGTAGATGGCGAGACCTTCAAAGAACTGCTTGTTGCCCTTGAAGATTTCGGCGAGCGTGGAGACAAGCAGCGACTTGCCGAAACGGCGCGGGCGGGCGAGGAAGACAGCTGCCGTCTTGGTGATGAGGCTGTGGATGACCTCGGTTTTGTCCACGTAGAGACAGTCAAACTCGCGGAGTTTGCTGAATGTTTGGATGCCGAGTGGTAGGTTTTTCATAAGGAAGAAGCGGTATGGAGAGTTGTTGTTGTTTGCGGTTGTTGTCAGCGATTGCGGCGGCGCAAGGCGGGGGCGAGGGTAGGGGTGGAGGTGTTGGCACCCATCATTGGCTCGAAACGGTATTTGAAGTCGTCTAATTTGCGGCGCTCAATCGGTTTGCCGAGCAGGCGCTCGACGGCTTGCAGATACAGCACCTCGTCGGGCGAAAACAGCGTGTAGGCGACGCCCTCTTCCATCGCTCGGCCCGTGCGCCCGATGCGGTGGATGTAGTCTTCGGGATGCTCAGGGACGTTGTAGTTGAAGACGTGCGTGATGCCGCGAATGTCCAGCCCGCGCGCCGCGATGTCGGTGGCGACGAGCACTTGGTATTTCCCCGATTTGAAACCCGCCAGTGCCTCGGCGCGTTCGGGCTGCGAACGGTCGGCGTGGAGCGTCGCCACGGTGTTTTTGGTGGACTCCACCCATTCGGTGATGCGGTCGGCGTCGCGTTTGGTGCGCGTAAAAACGAGGACACTTTTGAAGTCGGTCTTCGCGAGGAGCGTGAGCAGGAGGTCGTATTTTTGGTAACTCTCGACGGGATAGACGTAGTGGGCGACGGTCTCGGCGGCGGTCGCGCCAGAGCGGGCGTCAACCGTCTCGGGTTCGCGCAGTGCCCATTTGGCGATGTTGAGGATGGACTTCTCAACGGTCGCCGAGAAGAGGAGCGTCTGGCGTTCTTTCGGGCAGAGACGGATGATGCGCGAGACGTCTTCGATGAAACCCATGTCGAGCATACGGTCCACTTCGTCGAGGATGAGGACTTCGATTTTGTCGAGGTGCGCTTGGCGGCGTCCCCAGAGGTCGAGCAGGCGTCCGGGCGTGGCGACGATGATGTCCGCGCCTCTGCGCAAGCCGGCGACTTGCTCGTGATAGCCGACGCCGCCGTAGAGCAGCGTGATGTTTAGGCCGGCGTGTTGGCCGTAGCGGCGGAAGTTTTCTTCGACCTGCACGGCAAGCTCGCGCGTGGGCACGAGGACGAGGCAGCGCGGGTGGCCGAGACTTTTGTCGAGACGCTGGAGCGTGGGGAGTGCGAAGGCGGCGGTTTTGCCGGTGCCGGTTTGCGCCGCGCCGATGATGTCGCGCCCTTGCAAAATCAGCGGGATGGCTTGGGCTTGGATGGGCGTCGGCTCGGTGTAACCGCAGGATTCGAGCGCACGTAGGATAGAATCGGAGAGACCTAATTCGGAAAAAGAACTGCTCATTGGCAAGTGATGTGTTGGATGCGTTAGTTGGTGGTAGGTGGTGGAGTGGGTCGGGTAACATGCGCTCGATGCGGCGGAGAGACAAGGGGGAATTGCAGGTGGCAGGCAGGGCAGTGTAGCACAGACAATCTTGTCTGTGGACGAAGCGTCGCCAAAGGCGACGCCGACTGCATCACAGACAGGATGTCCGATGTCGCCTGCGGCTCGGTAGTCTGTGCCACACTGCAAAGGGCGTCCCGCAGTCGGGACGCCCTTTGTGTGTTTCAGCGCACGGCACCTTGCGGTGCGGGCGCGGGTGCGGGCGGTTAGTCGCCCATCTTGTCGAGCAAGGCACCGAGGTTGTTCAACTCGCCGCCGCTGTTTTCGCTGGAGGCGGGGTTGTTGTTGCCGCCTTCGGGCGCGGGTGCTGCGTTTTGGGCGGGGGCGGGCTTGATGCGGTCGAAGGCGTTGATTTCCGCCTGCAGCTGCTCGGGATTGTAGTTCGCGGCTTTTATCGAGAGGCCGATGCGGCGCTCCTCTTTGTCAATTTTGATGACACGTGCCGAAACTTGCTGCGAGAGCTTGAGGACGTTCTTGATGTTCTCGACGTGCTCTTCGCCGATTTGCGAGATGTGGACGAGGCCGTCTATCTCGTTTTCGAGTTCGATGAACGCGCCGAAGTTGGTGATTTTCGTCACCTTGCCCTCGACGATGTCGCCGATGTGATACTTGCGGTCAATCTCGGCCCACGGGTCGTCTTGCGTTTGTTTGATGCCGAGAGAAATGCGCTGCTGGTCGGCGTCCACATCGAGCACGATGGCTTCGACGTCGTCGCCCTTCTTGAGCATTTCGCCCGGATGCGTGATGCGGCGTGTCCAGCTCATATCGGAGACGTGAACCATGCCGTCTATGCCTTCTTCCAGCTCGACGAACGCGCCGAAGTTGGTGAGGTTGCGCACCTTTCCGCGGACGCGTGCGCCCACCGGATAGTTGTGCCGCACCATGTCCCACGGGTTGGCCTCGAGTTGGCGCACTCCGAGCGAGATTTTTTGCTCCTCTTTGTTGACGCCCAAAATGACGGCATCAATTTCCTGCCCGATTTTGAGCACTTCGCCGGGCTTGGAGATGCGCTTTGTCCACGACAGCTCCGAGATGTGGACGAGGCCTTCGACGCCTTGCTCGATTTCGATGAACGCGCCGTAGGCGACGAGGTTGACGACTTTGCCTCTGACACGTGCGCCGACGGGATACTTGCGCTCGATGTTTTCCCACGGGTTTGAGGTGCATTGTTTGAGGCCCAGCGAGACGCGTTCGCGGTCGCGGTCCACTTCGATAATCATCACTTCGATTTCTTCGCCGACCTTGAGCAGCTCGCCCGGATGGGAGACGCGGCCCCAAGTCATGTCGGTGATGTGTAGCAAACCATCGAGGCCGTCGAGGTCCACGAACGCACCGTAGTCGGTGATGTTTTTGACGATGCCCTTGCGTTTGGTGCCGGGCTTGACTTCGTCGAGGAGCGTCTGGCGTTTTTCGTGGCGTTGCTCTTCGATAAGCTCGCGCCGCGAGACGACGATGTTTTTGCGCTCGGGATTGATTTTAAGAATTTTGAAGTCGTAGGTCTGCCCCACGTATTGCTCAAGATTCTTGGGCGGTGTGACGTCAATCTGCGAGGCGGGCATAAAGGCGTCCACGCCGACAGAGACGATGAGACCGCCCTTGATTTTGGCCTTGACGCGGCCTTGGACGATGGAGCCTTCGACGGCGGTGGTGGCGATGGTTTCCCAGTTCTTCTTTTGCTGTGCCTTGTCGAAAGAGACGACAGGGTTGCCGTTGCGGTCTTCGAGTTTTTCGAGGAAGACCTCGATTTCCGCGCCGACCTGTAGCTCACCCGGGTCGGGGAATTCGTTGAGGGGGATGATGCCCTCGGATTTGCCGCGGATGTCCACGACGACTTCGTTTTGCCGGACTTCGATGATAGTTCCGTTGATAACGGTGCCGGGCTTGAGGGTGCTGAAATCGCTCTCTTTGAGCAATTGTTCCATTGCGTTTGACATGTTTGTTTATGGTTCCCGTCGCGCTTCAAGGCTACGTCGGGGTTGGTTGTTGGTTGGTTGGTTGGTGCTGCGCCTTCGCCGGAGACCGCGCACTCGCACGGACGGCAAAAGACAAAGGCGAACGAGCATGGCGAAATGGTGCCGCTGCGCAAGCGATTTTTGCGGCGCACATTTTTTGCGGCGCGATTTTTGCGACGGGAACGCCGCGTGGCGTAGCGGCGGCGCGGTGGCGGGGGAACCTCGCAGCGGTGCGCCTTGTCTCTCGCTGCCATGACTCCTGCTGCATTCTGCCGCCTCTTCGCCGAAGGGTTTCGCAAGATGACTCTCGGAAAAACGCTCTGGGCACTCGTCGCCGTGAAGCTCGTCATCCTTTTCTGTGTGCTCAAACCGCTGTTTTTCCGCGACTACCTTGGCTCGCGCTGCGCGACAGGTGCCGAAAAAAGCGCGTTTGTGGCGGAGTCGCTTGCTGGGCGCGGCGGACGCTAAAAGTGTCTTTCCAAACCAGCGCCCAAGCACCACTCTCGCGCCTCATGTCCTCCACCTCCGAAGCTCCGCTCTGGATTAAAAACGGACGGGTAATAGACCCCGCCTCCAAACGCGACGCCCTTGGCGACGTGTTTGCCAAAAACGGCGTGTTCGTCGCAAACCTCGACGACGCCGACCGCCGTGCGGCGCGGGTGCTCGACGCTGCGGGGCGGGTCGTCGCGCCCGGGTTCACCGACTTACAAGCGCGGCTTGGCGAGCCCGGGCACACCGCCCGCGAGACGCTCAAAACGGGCGCACACGCGGCGGCTGCGGGCGGTTTCACGACGGTCGTCGTCATGCCCGACACCAGCCCGCCTGCCGACAACGTTGGCACGGTGCGCCTCATCCGCAGTGCTGCTCGCGAGACGCTGGTGAACATCTTGCCCACGGGCACAATCACGCTCGGCCACAAGGGCGAAAAACTTGCGCCCATCGGCTCGCTCAAATCTGCCGGCGCGGTGGCCGTCACCGACG
>JAITPT010000075.1 GCA_031289285.1 Puniceicoccales bacterium | reverse complement strand
AAGAAACTTATCATCGGTTCGCCTTCGAGGACATCCACCTCGTCGAAAAGCACGATGAGCGGTTTGGGGGCGACAAGGGCGGCCCAGTCGCAAAGGACACTGCTCAACATGCTGCCGGGCTCGTCCGATCTCCTCGCTGGCACAGGCAGTCCGCCGATGGCAGCGGCTTCGCGGATGGCCTCGCAAATCGTCGGCATCGCCCGCGCTACCTTACGAAACCCTTGCGCACGCTCAACCGTCACGTAGCAGGCAGCGACGTCGCCAGTGGCGTTGAGCTCCCGCGCCCAACTCTGGATGAAGGTTGTCTTGCCCGTCTGGCGCGGCGCGTGGAGCACCCAGTAGAGTTGGTCGCCGACGTAGCGGTCAAGCTGCGCACCAATGAGCCGGTCGGCAGGCGGGAGCATGTAGTGGTCGTCGGGATTGCAAGGCCCAGTGGTGTTGAAGAAGCGGACAGCGCGTTTGGGCATGGTGGGAGTTGGAAAGAAGGAAAAATGAAAAGATGAAAAAGTTTTGAGGCAAGACTGACGGAGGCAGAGACGGAACGCAAGCGTTTTCTGTCGAGGGAAATTGGACGGCATGTCTCACGCGAAGGCGTGAAGACGCGAAGAAAAACACAGAGGACACAGAAATCACAGAAGATCTAAACCTCATTTTTTTGACAGGATGGACAGGATTATCAGGATATTCTTTTAATTCCTCTCTGTTTTGCATGGAGACCGCCGTAGCCAGATCAGAAAGGGCGACCAGCATTTAGCCGAGAGTTAACGCAAGCGCAAAAAACTTTTCTCTATTTCTTTTGTGTTTCCGGTTGCGGGCAGGAGATAGATTTTCTTGGCTTCGTGAAAATAGGCGACGATGCGGTATTGTTTGCCTACGGTTATCCGCTTCTTTTCGACGGAAAAACGGTATCGCGAAAATAGGGCATTGTTGTCTTTCAAATCGCGAACCAAGCCGTTGCTGGCCATCTGGGTCTCGTGCGCGGATAATGGGATTTCCTCCCATTTTCCGTTGTTTTCTTCAAATAGAAAATAGGCGTCCGGTTCGCGTTTCTCCGGCTTTGAATAGGCAAGCCCTGATATTATCCATTTCTCGCTATCCTCTCCGCAGGAAATCAACCAGCGATGCGGCAAAACCGGAAGACCTTCGGGAGTTTTTGCCTTCGCTTTCTCCCGCTCCCAGAGCGCCGAGAAACCGTTTCGCAATTCGGACGAAATCCCTTTTTTCTCTAAGTGCTTTAACTTATTTATTTCAAAAATGTTTTCTAATCTGACAACCAAGATATCTCCTCTATATGCAATAGAGTTTTTATCCGGCCAGACTGGAAGATTGTAGTTTGCAATAGCCGCCTCTCGCGTAATAGCGGAAGATGGGGGTAATTCGCCTAATTGCAAATTTTTTTATCCCTAACAAACGGAAATACCAGATGGCATTGATTCGCCACTCAGTGTCGAAGAACGATACCCCAAACGCATTGGAACGCTTGGCAATTCGAGATTCCTCATGGTACAATCTTCCCTCGAAGGCGATTTTTACCTTTTTTTTCCCCAATTGTGGCTCCACCTCAATCATACGCGAATACATCGCCGTCGTTTGGAGGTTGTCCCGCAAACGTGCAACGTAATCTGAATAAAAGAGCGAAGTCGATATGTAAACATTTGTAAGGATGCTCACGCTAGCAACGGCAAACACTATCCACTTGGGGCGAGAGAGGCAGACGGCACACGCACCGACAAACGCATACAACGGGACAAATGCACCAAGAGAGCGATAGGGTGCCCTCCACTGGTATAAGAAAATAACAGCAACCGCACCCAGAACAGCGCAAACAAAGAACATGGAGACTTTAGGACTTGGCAATTTTTTGTTTTTCACAAAACGCAGTATCGCGACACCAACACCCACATAGACCGTCAACATTGACGCAATTCCTGTCTGAATAAAAAGACCCGAGCTTCCCGTAAGGACTTCGCCAGCAAACTTTGCCGAAGTTCCAAAGTTTTTCAATGAAATAGCAATGTCAAAAAAAGATCTTGTCACATTGACATCAAAAATAAATTGAAAAATCTTCCCGATTGCTAAGCTTAATGGAACTGCAAACGTCGAAACTAAACAGGCAGAAAAGAAACTTTTTAGCGGTTTTTGGCGCATGATAATTGCCATGACGGACGCGCCAAAGAAGTAGAATACATGTGATTGGTAACAACCTACAGCGCAAGCGAGCAAGAAAACTGTTAAGGTCAATTGTTTTGTCCCGAATTTATCCGTCAAAACCGTCCTAACCGCCAGCGACGCCAGCAAATAGCCCAAAGCAACACCCCACGAGTTGTCGCTATATTCGACACTATGAGGAAGAACGGGACATGTGACAAAAAGTGCTATAAAGAGTAGTTGAAAACGGAGACGTTGGAAAATGACTGTCGCAAGTATCGCCGCCGAAAATGAAAATGCCACACAACAGATGGCGGTTGATAGAAATGGCAACGCGCCAATTTCAACGGGGATGATAGAATACAGTAATGCCAAAATCCACCTACTTTCGCTGTAATAAACATGAGATATATGACCCGAAAAGAAACGTCCCTCATCGAACGAAAAAGTATAATTAGTCAATTCAAACCAATAATTAATGACACAGAGAACGAAACCAAAAGCAACCAGTATATATAAACGTTTTTCTACAAGAAAATTCGAGAACACTGTCCTTATTGTAATATTTTTAATAGAAACAAAGTCAGTTGGTGTTGGTGGAAACAAGTTAAAATCTTCCAATGTTATTTTTTCACGTGTGCTTTGGAAAACTTTCCCCGCGAACCCGCTGGGAAGTATTTTTTTGGCAATGTAAATCCACAAACTAAAGAGCAGGGCGAAAACAATTCCAGATTGCAGCCAATTTGTGGAGGTGTCGGAGGCAAAAGGTTTTACCAGTTTCAATCCAAAATACGCCGCAGTGCCGGCGGATGATTGAATTTGCAACTTGCCGTCTTTGATGGCGGAAGTTTGTATTTTTGAATTAGGAAGAAGAAAGTCGCTGGAAGAAAAGGTTGTCAGTTGCGACTGAAAGAGTTCCGTGGGCGTTTTCTTTGTAATTTTTGCATCATGCAGGTAGGCATTTAACGCCCCGTTTCCTAAGTCAAAACGAAACGCTGTTATCTTTTTGTCGGCAGGGAGCAAGAATGACAGTTTGCGGAAACCGCCAGAATACACTTTGCTGGCAAAGGTGCCGCGAATGGGTGCCGCCCTGCCCTGCCCTTGCCCGACGTCGCAATGCAAGACGGGCGCGGGGCGAGAGGACTCCAGAATGGAAGTGCTGTCCGTCTTTATTTTTATTTCCAAGTAAGCGGATTCCCGTCCTATCCATACCGAGGCAAGCACCGCGAGGGCGAGCGCGATTGAGAGAAAAACAAGTTTCACCGCGTTTTTAGTTGTAGTGAGTGTCGGTGTATTGTTCATACTGGGTGGTTTATAGGTGTTTTAAGAGAAAGCGGAGGGTGCCTCGCTTGGTTTTTGAAAACTTTGGGGAGATGCTACTGTTTCGGAATTGGCGGATTAATTCTGTGTCTTTTTCGGATAGGGCTGCTGGGAGCGATTGCGACGGGGAGTCTTGCCGCGTGCCCCATAGATAGTCTGCCAAGTGTAAAAGCCGATATTGCTCTAAGATTTCGCTGGCATAGCCCTTGGCATCTTCTATTTGCAAGGCGGGCTTACCCTTTTCGACTTCGGTTTTGGCTGTTTTTATTGCGTCCTCAAGCAACGTTTCCATTTGCTCGCCCATTTGCTCAATTCGGAAATGCGCTTCAATTCGTGCTCGCGCCGCTGATTGCATTTTGTCCAATCGCGTCGGATTAGATAAAAGCGTTAGCATCTCTGAAGTATATTGTTCGGCTTCTGCATTTTTTTGTTCTTGCTCTGAGCGATTTCCTCTTTTTCTCTCAATCAAAATGCCACATTCGGGCGTTACTAATTCCGCTTGTCCGCCGACTTTTGCTCCTACTGGAACTACACTCATCGCCATCGCTTCATAAAACGCAAGCGAAATTCCCTCTGAACGCGAAGGGAGAAAAGAGATGTCCGCTATATGCAACAATGATTTCACCTCTTCCGATGTTTGTGGGCCGAGATAGCGAACGTTTTTAGGATATTTTTCTGCTAAATCTCGAATTATATTCTCGTATCTTTCTTCTCCTTTTCCGGCGATAAGGAAGGTTACATCCGAAACTAAGCCAGTCAAGACGTGGCAGTGCTGAATTTTCTCCAACATCAATTCCGCCGTTTTCACAAAAACGTCCGGTTGTTTTTGATCAACAAAGCGGCAAATATATAAAATTATTGCGTATTTCTTCGGTATCTTTAAGCGTTTTTTCAATTCGTCCGCAGTGTTCGTGTCGGAAGCACGGCACCAATAATTTACATCTACGTTTATGTAAATTGTTTTTATCTTGTCGGACAATTTTCCTCTTTCGACCATCCAATTCTTTAGATGCTTGGACGTTGCCCCTGTATAGACGAGGGAACTCGAATGCCGCACGGAATCCAAAGGATAGGCACCGCTCCGCCAAAACTCTTCTTCAATGTGAACATAGTCCACAAACGGAATTTGTGGAAAATATGCCCGCAAGACAGGCAACATAGAATAAGCAAACTGGCTGTGTGTTATGAGGACAACATCGGGGTCTCTTGTTTGCAACAGCCAAAGTAAATATCGTGGATAATCTGCAAACGGAATAAACTGGTGGAGAATATGTATATCGCTCGTGAACTCCTCGAAACGTTCCAACCAACAATTCGAGGTATGTTTATCGTGGTAGGTTGACACCAAGGTTATTTCCCAATTTTTGTCGAGATATTTAATCACATCTAAATTCCACTTGTCCGACCCGCCCATCTCGAAATGTGGGACAATTAGCAACAATCGCTTTTTTAATTTGCGCACTTGTTTTGCCCGAGGGACGTCTAAGTTCACAAGTTGATGAGGCGTCCGTTGTTCCGGCGTCGGGTTTGGAAATTTTGTCTCGGATAAATTGGGGAACTTTGCTTGCAAGGTATTCTTAAAAAGGAGCAGGTCCGCTTCGGAGGTTTTGGTTAAAGCCACACCTGAAAATGCACTGCGTCGGCGGAGTTCGTCCCGTAGGGACGCGACAGCGGCAATAGGTTGCGTCCCTACGGGACGCGGGGATGGGGGTGACTCCAACACGGGGTTGAAACCCCGTGCTACCGACATTGCGCCCCTACGGGACGAGAGATACCCAATGTCAAAATGTTTTGCTTCGGAGGTTTTGGCTAAATCGTTTTCGCGTGGGTTTTCAATTTTTTTGCTCAGAGTTTCTTCGAGAGTGGTGCCCCAAAAACCAAGGGATGCACATTTTATCCAAAATAGCCAGTCCGCGCAAGCGTTGTCCTGCGTGGCTTCATAGCCGCCTACCTGTAAGGCAATTTTTTTGCGCAACATTACAACCGAATGGGAAAGGTTCTCGGATAAAAACTTTGCGCCGTCGCAAAACCCTTGGCGGCGGATGTGATGTTCACCCTCGCTGGGTGTCGCCGTCCAAGCATCTACAAAACTTAATTCGGGGTGAGTCAATAGATGCCAATAAAATTTCTCGATTGCGGTTGGATTTAGGACATCTCCGAAATCTACGAACATGATGAACTCGCAGGACGCCTCTTTTATGGCGGCATTTCGTAGCACGTCTAAACCCGCCGTTAATTCGCAATCGAGAAATTTCAGGGGCACTCTTTTCTCTGCGGCGACTTTGGAACATTCGGAGAAAAGAGAAGATGCTTCTACACTTTGGTTTCCACTACCGCCGTCCACAATTATCCATTCAAAATTTCGGAACGTCTGCTTCAAAATGCTATCTACCGTTTCCTCTATCTCGGCGCAAGACACTGAACATTCGCCGAGGTAAGGCGTAACGACCGTAACCAAGGGATGTGAATTTTGTTTCTCATTTTTCGCGTTTTTTTGCTCTGCTCTATCTTTAACAAATTTACAAATTTTTTCATATAATCCATCTAAGAAACTCATTTCATAATGCAAAGCACTCAATCCCCACGGATAGTTTTCAAAGGCGCATGTCTTTGCCGGCATCTCAAAAACTGTGCAGCCCGGAAGGTGGTTGATGAGCATTTCATAACTCCAATCCAAGATGATATTCGACTCGTGATGATAGCGCACGGCGTCGTCAGAGAACCTGACAACATCACCCTCTTTATTTATGTATTCGTCAACAAGATACGTTCTATTGACCATTACATTTTCGGCACCATAATATTCTTGGAGAAAGTCACAGAACTTTTTGAATGCTCCTCTGTATTCTACAGGATTCTCATATATGTAGTCAATTTTCTTTTTTTCAGAATATTTTTTCTCTTTAAGAAATCCACTATCAAGAACAACTTCATTTTTGTCTATAATAAAATCGTCAAAGAGAAGGACATTGTAACGTTCTGCAGTTAAATCTAATAACAGATATTTTTTTTCTTCGTTGCGATGGTGGAAAAATTTTTTATTAAACAATACGTCCAACATCTTTTTGTTGACATTTGTCGCGTAGTAGAGATTTGATTCATCTACGTCGATATTCAAAGGGGGCTGCACAGACGATAGTATTGTTTGTCTAAATGCATTTTCGCCTACTCGGATAATTCCATCTTGTTTGACGCGTTCTTTCCTCGCAGGGTGCATAAAGACGTCAATAGAAACACAGCAACCAAAGATGTCAATTATCGTTGGCTCGGTGGGTGACTCTTGTTCGTTGTTTAGGTTTTCGTTGCTCATATTTTCGGTAGGCGGAAGCTTGTGTAGCGTGTGGCTATTGTTCGTTGTTTTCGTTGTTAAATGTCTTGTTGATAAGATACTTGCAATAGTCTTTCCATTCTTTTCCAAGATGGCCATGCGTTTCTAATAAAGTTAGAAGTATCTCTTTTGAGAGTGTTTTCTTTGTTATCCATGAGATTATGATTCCGGAAATCCAAGCGCCCCAACGTCGCCACAGCAGAGAGTTTGCAGAATCTAAATCTGTCGGTATTTCCTCTGGGACAAGGGTGACACTTTCGCCTGTATGGTCGAACCCATCCACGTGAGAAAATAGAGCGAGTTCTTGAACTTCGATTTTAGAAGGAAAGAGGACGATGTCGCTAAAAACTGCTCTGTATATATCGGGAGTTAATGCGTCCCACACAATAGTTCCGTCGGCAAGCCCTTCCTCTAATGCTTTGATTGCTGCTTCTTGCATAGGGCCAATACGGCTACTGTATAACTCCATCTCCGATTTGTTTTCGACAAACACCGCTTCATAATTTCCTCGGACATCGGAGATTTTGTAATCCGTCACGGAGCCATGCGGCGCGGCGTGCACAAGTTCTAAGAACTGGACGCCAGTTCCCAGACGTCTTTCTTTTTCGTTGGAGCCAAATTCTGTGCAAAACATTCCTTGCATGAAGCCGCTCCGATGTGTATTTCGCTGTGCCCCTCTGAAGAGACCTGCGTAAAGTCCGATAATGTTTTCTTTGGGGTATTTTTCTTCAATGTTTAACAGCGCCAACAGTGCTTTTTGCATATTTCCGTTCCAGCCCAAATCAACAATCATTTTCGGTTCTGAAATGTCGCAAAATCCCTTTTCGCGTAAATAGCCCAATGAGCGCGCACGCAGTTTCTCTGCGGCAGCGAGAATTTCTTTTTCCAATGTGCGCAACAACCCTCGTGCAGGGACGTTCTCCCAGGCTATATAAGGAATAGGTGCCTCCAATGTTGGGAAAAACTTTTTTACCTGTTCTTCTACCTCCTCTGTTATTTGGATACCGATGCGCTCTAAATACATTCGGATTGGGCGATTGGGTTCGCCGCCGCTAAGAATAAAGTCAATTACCTCATCAGTAACTTTTGTAATCGCGGCGTTAAAGAGCACTTTCCGCGACACCTCCGCATACTCAATTCGGATTTCTTTTGACACCAACCCGCGTTTTAGGCAGGATTCCCATACTCGTTTCAAAATCCAACCATCTCTGGAGAAGAAATAAATTGTTTTTGCTCCGTGCAAACGTGCTTGCTCGTCAATCCATTTTATAAAACTTCCGTAAAGCAAAGCGATATGCGTTCGCCCAATAGTTTCAATTGCGAGGGACGGGTTATCGTTTTGTTCGGGCAAATCGGCATTGGAGGATGTTTCTCGTAATTTATTTTTGGCGATAAGACGCGATAACGGAACGATTGCTTCGTCGAAGCCCGCATAATTTTTCTGTCCTTCCGAGTATTTTTTGAAATGAAATGCGGTGACGCCTCTTTCTCGCGCTTGGCGCACATCCGACCAGACGTTGTCGCCAATATGGAACACCTTTCTTTTTGCCTCTACGTCTTCCGCTATCAAATCCCACAATTCACCTTGACTTTTTGTTTTTTGCAGGGAGGAGGATAAATAGATTTTCTCGTATCCAGAATATCCACATTTTTTTAACATTTTTTCAATCACGTTCAGAGGCAGATACATATCGGAAGTAAAAACGATTTTTATGCCTCGTGCCAACGCGGCGTCGAAAACAGTTTTGATTTCGGGGATAGTTCTTGCTTCTGCGAGTTCGGTTTCGACTTCCAGTGCCTTGATTTCTTCAACAAAAGGGAGCATATTTTTGTTAGTTTCGGCGAGTTTTTTATATATCAAATCGAGTGAAGTCTCTGCTCGCACAGTGCCGCCATTGAGGCGCGAGTTTTTTTCTGCCAACAGCCGCTCTTCGATGAAGTTTCTGAACAAACCGCCGTTGAAGCGTTTTCCGTATTTGTCGAGCAATCGCCCCTGCATCACGGCAAACAGATGTGTCGGCACCGCTACGGCGCGTGTTATGGCCGTGTCGAATATATCTAACGAGAGAATTCCGTTGGGCGGAATTTGATTTATAAATTTGTTTAGGGAGTTCATTTCTTAAAGAGATTTAGAAGATGACGAAAAAAGAGTTGGTAAAGAAATGAGTCCAAGCGTTTTATGAAGCTCTTCTTTTGTTCCGGCGGCGGGATATTGAATAGCTTCAGGACGTGCTTGAAGAGGTTTTGGTAAAAAAATGAATCAATCTTTTTAAGAAGTGTTTTCTTCTTCTTTGTTGGTATTCCGTAGTTTCCAACATTTAGTACTTGTAGTATTCTATCTAATTTCCAATGGAGTACCCCGATTTCTCTGTTAACATTGTCCAATTTTTCATTTGTCCACCAGTTGACATCTCCGAGCCGTTTCTCGAAGTTTGCGAGAGCGAACAAGATGCCAAATGCGCCAGAGTTTTCACCGACTGATTTTCTATAAATGGCAGCTTCATATTTTTTCAAACAGTTTTGATGAAGAGTTTCTTTAGCAATCACACTGTTCCCGTTTGGATCGTTCACCAGACCAACTCGTTGGTGGTAATATGCCAATGGCTTGTCTATAAATCCAATATCGGCGTGTAGGAAAAATCTCAAAAAGAAATCCCAATCTCCCAATACTGGTAATCCTGAATTAAAATAGCCGGACATATCAATCATTTCGGTGCGAAACAAAAATGCAATGGGCACACTTTGGTTTCTCTTGAGCATTTCCCAAAAATTATCAGGACAAAAATGCGGAACATAGGGGTATTCTTTCAAATACCAAACGGAATCTTCGTGCATTTTTTCTTCGACCACCGTCACTTGTGTGCAAACGCCCCCTATTCGCGAATTTTCCTCGTTTCTTAAAAATGAAACGGTTTCTGATAAAAATTCGGGATACCACGAGTCGTCATCATCGTGTATTACGCAAAAAGAAAAGTGTCGTATTCCAACTCCTGAAGATATTCTCGCGCTATTAAATTCGAGGATTGCGCTAACTGCGGCATTACTCGCAGCCTCCATTCCCGTAGAATCTTTGTTATTTATTATGGACACCTTTCCTTCAAGTTTTTTCCAATACGGTTTTATTGTTTCTTCTAAGGCGGCGGGGTCTCCGCCGTCGTTGACGATGAAGAGGTGCCAATCGGTGAAGTTTTGATTTATGACGCTACAGATAGCGCGGACGAGCAAGACCGGACGGTCTTTTGTGCGCATGACGATGGCGACGGAGGACTCTGTTTCTGGGCGTAGGGAAAACTCCCTGCTGTTAGGATAGGTGAGAATGGGTTCGTTCATGGTTGTGTGGTGAGTGGTAGTGGGTGCGGTAGGTGCGGGAGGGGTGGGTAGTGGGAGGAAGAGGAGGTGGGAGGGGCACTTGCCCGCTTCGCTCGCTGACGCGAGATGTGGGGTGGGAGAAAAGCCGCTACGCACCAAGCAGACTTGGCAGTCTGCGGGACAAGGCGACGCACTTCCGTTTGAAAGCGGATGGAAACTATTTTGTTGTTTCCTAAGTGCTTGCAACTACGCGAGTTCTGGGGTAGTGGTAAATTAAACATTTGTTCAGAAATAGTCAAAGATTGCGACGCTGTTCTCCGAACTGAGGGTTCGGAAATGCGATGGAGATGCTGCGAGTAGTTGTCGTTCATTGGGTTGCGGTCTGTGCTTTGTGGTTTACGGTTTGTTTTGGGTTTTTGGGGTGTTTTTGGGGTGTTTGGCTTTTCCAAGATGTCGTTTGTGTGAACGCCGCGAAACTCGTTGCGCCCGCGATAGACGTAATCGCTGCCATGCCCCAAATCGAAATAGACGATGTTGACGGAAAAAATTCTGCCGATTTCACCGTAGCCCTCGTCTTGTTTTGTGAACCCTGCAACCGCCTTTGCGGTGCCGAAAAGCATACGGTGGAAGTAGTCGAGTTCTGTGCTATTTTGGATTTCGATGATGATTTTGCGCTTGAGGCTGTCTTGCGCGGGCAGGTCAACGCGGTTGGATTTGGAGTTGGCGGTCCCCTTGCTGCCCTCACTTTCCAAGAGCAACAGCATTTTGATGGGTTCGCCGAGAAGTGCCGTGAGAAAGCCGTCGAGCACGACGTAATTGGTTTTGTTGCGCAAGAGGCGTTTCACAGACCAATCGAAACGCGTGTGTTGGCGGAGAGCTTCGGCTTGGGCTTGGGCTTTGGTGGGCATGGCGGGTGGCGTGGTGCGAGTGCGCGGACGGGTGGTGAGCGGGTGGTGGACGGTGTGGACGTAGTGGACGGTGTGGACAGTGTGGACGGAAGTGAGGGCGCGGAACGATGTTGAAGGCGGGGTTGGAGTCAAGGGAGGAGTGAAAGTTTTTTACGTTTCTCTGGTCTTCGGCCTCTGGCCTCCGAGTTCTGACCTCTGGCCTTCGGCCTCTGTTCAAAGTGGCACGGCCTCACGCGAGGACATTCGGGTAGCTGCCGAGCCACTTCACGAAGTCGCAGGACTTTTTCAATTCCTCCACTGCCGATTGCATCCGCTTGTCCTCCCAGCAACCAATGATGTCCATGAAAAACAGATATTCCCATGCCTTGAGCCGATTCGGACGCGACTCGATGCGAGTCATGTTGAGACCGTGCTCCGAGAAGGGTCGCAAGGCCTCTTGCAACGCGCCGGGCTTGTGCTTGAGCGACAGCACGAGACTCGTTTTTTCCTCCAACTCCACCGCGTGGCGGTTCGGCGTTTCGCCGATGACGAGGAAGCGCGTCACGTTGTCCTGCTTGTCTTGGATGCCGTGAGCGAGCACGGGAAGCTCATACACCGCCGCCGCCACCTCCGAAGCCACCGCCGCCGTGCCCGCCTCCGAAGCCGCCCGCACCGCCGCCGCCGCCGTGCTCGTGACAGCCTCGATTTCGGCGGCAGGCAAGTTGCGCTGCAACCAGCCGCGACACTGCGCCAGCGCAATGTCCTTCGACACCACACGCCGCACACCGTCGAGCAGGCCGCGCCCGACGAGGCAGTGCTCAATGGGCAGGTAGATTTGCGCGATGATTTTCAACTCCGACTCCGCCAGCATGTCGAGCGAGTGGACGACCGCGCCCTCGGTCGAGTTTTCGATGGGTATCACGCCGTAGGCGGCGTCGCCGTGCTCGACCGCCGCAAACACATCGGAGATGGTGCGCAGCGGCAACAGCGGCACTGCGGAGCCAAAGTTTTTTTGCGCCGCCTGCTGCGTGTAGGTGCCCTCCGGGCCGAGGTAGGCGACGGGGCGTTGCATCTGCGTGCGCACCGAGAGGGAAATGATTTCGCGATAAATCGCACGGAGCGCGGTGCGCGGCAACACGGTGCTCGCCTGCGATTCGAGCTTGCGCAAAAGCTGCTCCTCGCGGTCAGGCGCGTAAAAGCCGACGCCGCTGGCGCGCTTCTCCTCGCCGATTTTTGCGACCAACTCCTGCCGCGCTTGCAACAGCCGGATGATGTCGCGGTCAATGCCGTCTATTTCTTGGCGATAGGCTTCTATGTGCATCGGGGAAAAAAAAGCGGCGGGAACCGCGAGGCGGAGAAGAAAAGTTTCGGCGGCGTTTAACAAGCGAAAATAATTTTTCCGCACACCGCCTGCCCTGCCCGTCCTGCCCGACGCTGCCCTGCCCACGCTGCCCTGCCCACGCTGCCCTGCCCCGCCACGCGCCGCGCTGCCCAAACGTCTGCCACAGGTTTCTTTCGCTTTTCTCGCCAACCGTGTTACCTTCGCCACTTCATATTTTTCTATGCACAACACAAAACCTGCGGAGACTTCCTTCGCCTCTTTGAATTTGGACGAACGACTCCTCCGCGCACTTGATGCCAAGGGCTACACCGCCCCTTCCCCCATCCAGGCGCAATGTATCCCGCTTCTGCTCGAAGGCCGCGACATCCTCGCGACCGCCCAGACGGGCACCGGCAAGACCGCCGCCTTCGCGCTGCCCATTCTCCAGCTCCTCCTGCGCCATCCGCGCCGTATGCCGCGCAACACCGTCCGCGCCCTCATCCTCACGCCCACCCGCGAACTCGCCGCACAAATCCACAAGAGTTTTCTCGACTACGGCGCGAACACCCACGCGCACTGCGCCGTCATCTACGGCGGCGTCGGCTTCCCTGCGCAGATACGCACGCTGCAACGCGGCGTTGACGTGCTCGTCGCCACGCCCGGGCGTTTGGAAGACCTGCGCGAACGCGGCTGCATTGACCTCGGCGAAGTCGCCGTCTTCGTCCTCGACGAGGCCGACCGTATGCTCGACATGGGCTTCCAACCCGCCGTGCGCCGCATCGCTGCCGAGCTTCCCGAAGTCCGCCAGTCGCTCCTCTTCTCTGCCACGATGCCCGCGAACGTCCGCACCCTCGCCGAGAAACTTCTCAACGACGACCCCGCTCGCGTGTCCGTCGCGCAGGAGTCCGCCACAGCCGACAACATCGCGCAGGAGTTTTGGCCTGTCGAAGGTGCGCACAAAAAAGACCTCCTCTTGCACATCTTGCGCGAGACGCAGCCCGAAGGTCTCGTCATGGTTTTTACGCGCATGAAACACGTCGCGGGGCGGCTCGCGCAGTTCCTCGAGAAAAACGGCGTCCCCGCCGAAGCCATCCACGGCAACAAATCGCAGAACGCCCGCGAACGCGCACTGGCCGCGTTTCGTTCGGGGGAAGTGCGTGTGCTCGCTGCCACCGATGTCGCCTCACGCGGCATTGACATCAAAGACGTCGCCTTAGTCATCAACTACGACATGCCCGCCGAAGCCGAGGCCTACGTCCACCGCATCGGGCGCACGGCTCGCGCTGGTGCCAGCGGCAAAGCCATCGCCTTCGTCAGCCGCGACGACCACTCGCTCGCCCGCTCCGTCGAGCGGCTAATCAAGCAGACCATCCCCGTGCATGACGAGCACCCCTTCGCGCCCAAAAAACATGCGTCAGCTGCGGCGGAGACGACGGCTGCAGAGGGTGCGCACGGGCGCTCGCACGGCTCGCACGGCTCGTCTCGCGGGCACTCGTCCGCTGGTGGTGGCGGCGGCAACGGCGGCAGAGTGGGTCATGCCTTCCGTCAACGCGCCGCTGCAAACCGAAGCCGCCTGCACCGCTAAACTGAAGGTGCTGCTGGCGTGTGTGCGTGGCACGGGCGTCTCGCCGTGGTGCGCGGCAGGACACAGGACGAGGAACACAAGACGCCGCTGAGAGGACGCCGCCCGCCCCTTTCGCCGCCCGCGCCGCCCAAACGCCGCCCACGCGCCACCGCCGCACCAGAGGCCGCGCCCGCAAAAAAAACGTGCGCCCGCCCTCCGCTGAAAAAAACAAATTGCCCTCGGACAAAAAAATCCCTCAATGCCGCCCCTTCTTATGAAAAGACTACTAACCATTCTTTCTCTCTTCGGACTCGCTTGCGCCAGTGCCCAAGCCCAAACAGCACCGCGCATCGTCACTGTGGACGTGCAAGTCGTCTTTGAAAAATACGACAAAGCACAACATCTGCACCGTGCGCTCAGCGACAGCCTGACCCGCGCTCGGCAGGAAGACCAAGCCTACGCGCAACGTCTCCAAGCCAAAGAGGGCGAAGTGCGCCAAGCACAGGAGCAAGCCCAGAACAGTGCGCTCAACGAGCAGGGAAAAATCAACGCCCGCACCATTTTGGAGCAGCGTTATCGCGAATATCAGGCCCTCCGGTCTGAAGCCGAAACCAAAGGTCGCAATGCCGAGAGCGTCCTGCGCAATCGCCAGCAGAACAATCAAACCGACATCATCGCGAGCCTCAAACCCGTCGTTGAAGCAATCGCCAAAGCCAAAGGTGCCAATCTCGTGCTCAGCAGCACATTCAGCCCAGCGGGAGTGCTCTTCGCCGACAAGTCACTCGACATCACCGACGAGGTGGTGAAGAAACTCAACGCCGACTACGCAATGACCCCCGGTGCCGCAGCCGCAGCAGCAGCCACGCCGGCTCCCGCTCCTGCGCCCGCTCCCGCCGCGCCGGGCACCGCCGCACCCGCGCCCGCGCCCGCAACTCCGGCTCCCGCCGCTCCCGCCGCTGGCGGTCTCGCGCCCTTGCCGACAATCACCCGCTAACCCTCAACCACAACACTTCGCGGGCGTCGCAAACGCCCGACACAACGGAGACGCACGGATTTTTTCCGGCGTCTCCGTTTTTGTTTCCTGTTCCAAACTTTTCGCACACATTGCCCGCGCAACATGCAACTCTCACTTTCGCTCGAAGAACTCTCCGCGCTCGTCGCGCCTGAAAAACGTCTCGACGGCACAGACGCCGCCGCCATCACCGCCGTCACTGGCGTCGCCGCGCTCGACGAGGCCGCCGCTGGCGACCTCTCTTTTCTGGGCAACCTAAAATACACGCCGCAGGTGGCAGAGACCGCCGCAAGCGTCGTGCTCTTGCCGCCCGACTACGCGGGGCTGCCCAAACCGGCGCAGATTTTCCTTTTTGTGAAAGACCCGTCCAGTGCGCTCGCCCGCGTCTGTGCCCGCGTCGAGGAGAAACTCTGGCCCCGCCCTGCCCCCGGCATTCACCCGACCGCTGTGATTGACCCGACTGCGAAGCTCGGCACGAACCTGCACATCGGCCCCTACTGCGTCATCGAGGCGGGCGCGTCAATCGGCGACAACTCGATTTTGGAAGCCTACTGCTACGTCGGGCGCGAGGCGGTCGTCGGCGCGGACAACTGGTTCCGCCCGCGTGCAACTCTCGCCGAGTATTGTGTGACAGGCCAGCGCGTGAAACTCTTCTTCGGCGCGGTCGTCGGAGGCGAGGGTTTTGGCTTTGAGACGGTCAACGGCTCGCACCGCAAAATTCCGCAAATCGGAAACGTCGTCCTCGAAGACGACGTGGAGCTTGGCGCCAACGCGACCATTGACCGTGCCCGCTTCGCTTCGACCCGCGTGGGCAGCGGCACCAAAATAGACAACCTTGTGCAAGTCGGGCACAACTGTCGCATCGGGCGGCACTGCATCCTCGTTTCGCAATCGGGCATAGCGGGCAGCACGACCCTCGAAGACTACGTCGTCCTCGCGGGGCAAGCGGGTCTTGCCGGGCACTTGCGCATCGGGCGCGGTGCCCAAGTGGGTGCCCAGTGCGGCGTCATGTCCGACATCCCCGCTGGCGCACGTGTGTTGGGTTCGCCCGCCATGCCCGCCAAAGAAGCCCTGCGCGTCATGGCCATCCAGCAACGTCTCCCCGAAATCAACAAACGTCTCGCCGCCGCTGAAGCCAAACTCGCCGCCCTCGAAAAAAGCGACACCGCCCAGTAGCCCTATTTTCGCAGCAATTGGCGGGCGGCGATGTCGCGCCGGTAATGGATGCCGGCAAAATGAATTTTGTCCGCCAAGGCATAGGCGGCTTTCACGGCCTCCGCGAGGGTCGCGCCACGCGCCACCGCGCCGAGCACACGCCCGCCGTTGGTGAGCAGTTGGCCAGCGCGGCGGACAGTGCCCGAATGCAAAATCTGCGTCCCGGACGGCAGAGTTTCCGGCAGGGTGATGGTGTCGCCTTTGCGAACGGTGTTGGGATAGCCAGCCGCCGCCAACGTGATGATGACACACGCGCCAGTTTTCAGGCGCACGCTGGCAGGCTCGAGCGCACCCGTCGCGCAATCCAGCATAAGTTGCACGGGGTCGGTTTCCAAAAGCGGCAACAAGACTTGGCACTCGGGGTCGCCGAAACGGACGTTGAACTCGACAACCTTCGGCCCCTCCGCCGTCACCATAATCCCGATGTAGAGCGTGCCTCGGTAGTCAACGCCCTCGTCGGCGAGACCGTTCAGAGTCGGCTCGATAATCTCCTCGACAACGCGCTGGCGCACCTCCGGCGTCACCACATCCGCCGGCGCGTAGGCACCCATGCCGCCAGTATTCGGGCCAGTGTCGCCGTCGCCGACGCGCTTGTGGTCTTGGCTCGGCGGCAACATCACGTAGCGGCGACCGCAAACCATGAGCATTATCGAAGCCTCCTCGCCGTCCATGAAATCTTCGATGAGGATTTCCGCGCCGCTCGCGCCGAACACGCGCTTGTCGAGCATGTCGCCAACCGCCTGCCGCGCCTCGTCGGCGGTTTTGGCGATGACGACGCCTTTGCCAGCAGCAAGACCGTCGGCCTTGATGACGATGGGCAGCGGGCGCGTTGCGAGATAAGCGTGGGCGGCGGCGGTGTCGGTGAAACGCGCACCGCAGGCGGTCGGGATGTTGTGGCGGGCGAGAAAGGCTTTGGTGTGGTTCTTGCTGGCTTCGAGCTGTGCGCCGTCGCGACCCGGGCCATAGACGGGAATGCCAGCGGCGCGGAGGGCGTCGGCGACTCCGAGCGCAAGCGGAACTTCGGGGCCGACGATGACAAAGTTGGCAGCGAGTTTTTGGGCAAGCGCGACGGTGGCAGGGATGTCTTCGAGGTTTAGCGGGTGGCAGGGAGCCTCGGTTTCCATGCCGCCGTTTCCGGGCGCGACGGCGACAGCGGCAGTCAGCGGGCTGGCGAGGCAGGCTTGGAGGAGGGCGTGTTCGCGCCCGCCAGAGCCGAGGAGGAGAATGTTGAGGGACTTTTCAAAAACCATTGCGCCTACCGGAATGCTGTTAGCGATGTCCGCCAGCAACACCTTTTTGAACACGGAAACGGGCGCAGGGGAAGGCTGCTTCCCGCTTGCAAAAGGTAGCCCGCCACGCATTTTTCGGCGGTCTTATGATACCGTTTCGTTTTATCCCGTTCGCCGCCGCCGCTTGTCTGTGCTCCGCAACAACGCTGCTCGCCGCCGAACTCAAACTCGCCGCACCGTTTGAAAGCCACATGGTTTTACAGCGCGACAAAAACATCCCCGTCTGGGGCGTCGCCGATGCAGGTGCCGAGGTTTCGGTGAGTTTCGCCGGACAAAAAAAGACGACCCGCGCCGGTGCGTCCGGCAAGTGGACACTCGCGCTCTCCCCGCTCGTCGCCTCCTCCGAGAGCCGCGACTTCGCAGTGACCGCCACGCCGCCCGCCGGCAAAACCACGCCCGACGGCAAGCCCGACACGCCTGCGACGGTTGTTCTCAAAGACGTCCTCGTCGGCGAGGTCTGGGTGTGCTCCGGCCAGTCCAACATGGAACAGGGCATCACTTTCCCCAACACGCTCAACGGGCACAAGGAAGCCGCCGCCGCCAATTACCCGCTCATCCGCCTCAAGTTTTCGCGCAAAGTCGCAGCCGAGACGCCGCAGACAGCATGGCACGGTAGCGCGTGGCGCGTTTGCTCGCCCGACAACATCCGGCGCGGCACGTGGAACGGTTTTTCCGCCGCCGCATTTTTCTTCGGGCGCGACCTCCACAAGGAACTCAAGGTGCCCGTGGGCATCATCCAAGTCGCTTGGGGCGGAACCCGCGTCGAGCCGTGGACGCCGCCCGCTGGTTTTGCCTCGGTGCCCAAGTTTGCGCAGCTTGCTAAGCTACGCCCCAAAAACGTTGGCAAAGGTCATCCGAGCCAACCCACCGCCCTCTACAACTCGATGATTCACCCGCTCGTGCCCTACGCCATTCGCGGCGCAATCTGGTATCAGGGCGAGGCAAACCTCGGCGAGACCGACTACGCACAAAAAATGGCGGCACTCGTGCAAGGCTGGCGGGCGGTCTGGAAACAGGGCGACTTCCCGTTCTATTTCGCGCAGCTCGCGCCCTTTGTTTATCGCGCTTCGCCCTACCAACTCCCGATAACGATGGAACAGCAAACGATTTTTACGACGGAAGTCCCCAATACGGGCATGGCGATTATCAATGACGTGGGCAATCTCCGCGACATCCACCCGGGCGACAAACAGACTGTCGGCGCACGTCTCGCCCGACTCGCGCTCTCGCGCATTCACGGGAAAAAGTATGCCGACGACTGCGGCCCGCTTTTCAAGACCGCACGCATCACTGGCCCGCACACGATTGTTGTCGAGTTTGACAACACCAACAGCGGCCTGACCACTCGCAACGGCAAAGCCCCCGACTACTTCGAGCTTGCTGGCAAAGACGACATCTTCCACCCAGCCACTGCAAAAATCGTCGGCAAAACTGTCGAGGTGACTTGTGAGGAATTAGCGGCGGTGAAACAGGTGCGTTTCGCTTGGCGTCACGACGCCGAGCCAAATCTCGCCAACGGCGAAAAGCTCCCCGCTGGCGCATTCCGCTGGAAAGCGAAATAAACCTAAGAACGGCAGTTCAGCGGGAAGTTGGTTTCCGTGGGTTCCCTCGCTTTGCTCGGTCACCCACAGCTAAATGCTGGACGCCCCTCTGGGGCTGGCGGTGCCTTCGCCACTCAATAAAAGCAAGTTAGAATGCGTTGTCTCATGGGCACCCCTCGTATAGGTCCTATAAGACCTATAGGTCCTATAGGTCCTATAGGTCCTA
>JAITPT010000062.1 GCA_031289285.1 Puniceicoccales bacterium | reverse complement strand
CCGAGAAATGCGAAGAACAACGGCATCGCGAGCATGAAGAGCACCTCGGAGACTTGCCCAAGCGTCATCGTCGCGGGCACGTTTTCAAAACCAGTCGCCTTCACGAACTCCGCCGCGCTGGAAAAATAACCCGCCAGCGGAATGACGATGAGCAGCGACGAGAGCATGAAGACTGCGAAGTTGCGCTCCTTGAGCAGCGCGAGCGCCTCCAAGCCCAACGCCTCTTTGATGCTCGTCTTTTTGCCTGCGAGCGGCGGGACAGTTTTGGGCAGGAAAAACGCAAACACGCCGAGTGCCGCCGCAGCCACCGCGACAACCCCGAATTGCTCAACCGTGAAACCGCCACCGAGCACGGACAGGCCGACGACTAACCCCGCCGCAATCCAGCCAAACGTCCCAAAGACGCGGATAATCGGAAACTCGACTTCGAGACGTTTGACGTGCTGGAAGGCAATCGTGTTGGCGAGCGCAAGTGTCGGCATGTAGCAGAGCGAGTGGCAGAGCAGCAGCCCCACGAGCGCCGCAGGAACCCACGTCGGCGAGGGCGCGGTGGCGGTGCCGACCGTCAGCGAAACCAGCGCAAGCGTCGCGACGGCGAAGCCCGCGCCTATCAGATGCAGCGTGGCGAAAACTTTGTGCGGCGCGAAAAACCTGTCGGCGACCATTCCGAGAAACAGCGGCGAGATAATCGCCGAGAGCGGGCAGACCGTATAGACCCACGTGTAGAGGTTGGTGGCGGCGGCGTTGAGCCACGCCGGCCAATCCGCGACAGACGGGAAAACCTCAACGACCCAGCGCGAGAAATCCGCCGGATACGTCGTCTTCCCCAACCACAGCGGGATGGACACATACCACGCGCCCCAGACGAAGAGTTGCAAAAAGAACATCGCAGCCAGCGGCGCGAAAATCTTATGCGGCGTTTTTTCGATGCCAGCGGGCGCGGCGGATGCGGGCGCGGCGGCGGAAAGTTCGTTTGGGGGAGTGGCGGTGTTGCTCATAGCAGACTGGCGAAGACAGGCGGAAACTCGGCGCGAGCAACGAAAAAAAACAGCGCGGACGGCGCAGCGCAAACGCAGCACGGCGCAGCACAAGAACACAGGGGGGAACCCTCCGCACGAAAGTTTGTCCGTCTGCTCCCATTATGAAAAAACCTGTTCCCGCCACCCTCACCGCCGCCTACGCCGCCGCCCTCTGCGTCGCCTTCGCCGACACCAGTGTTTCCAACGCTGCCGCCGCCACCGCCACCGCCGCCGCCACCGCCGCGCCGCGCCAGACGCTCGCCTTGCCGCCGTTCAAAGCGATGCCGCCGACGCCGCCAGTGGCGAAACACACGCCGCTTGGCGACCTCGCGTCTTTCCCCGAAGTCAAGATGGACTTCCCGATTGCCGATGGGCCGTTCGGGCCGAGTTGGGAATCCATCCACGCCAACTACCGCGATTACCCCGCGTGGCTGCGCGAGGCGAAGTTTGGTTTCTGGGTCCACTTCGGCCCACAGGCGAGCGGCATGAGCGGCGACTGGTATGCCCGCCGCATGTATGCGCAGGGGCAACGCGCCTACGCGAACCACATCCGCGACTTCGGCCACCCGTCCGAAGCGGGCAAGGGTTACAAGGATATTTTGCGCACATGGAACCCGCCGAAATACGACCCCGCCGCACTCGTCAAACGTTACCGCAAAGCCGGCGCACGCTTCCTCTTTGTGCAGGGCGTCCACCACGACAACTACGACCTCTGGGACTCCACCTACCAACCGTGGAACTCCGTCAAGGTCGGCCCCAAACGCGATTTGTTGGCAGAATGGGCGCACGCCGTCCGCGCCGAAAACATGCGTTACGGCATCACCTTTCACCACGAATACACGTGGTGGTGGTGGGAGACGGCGTTTCGCAGCGACAAGACGGGCGCGAAAAAAGGCCGCCAATACGACGGCTCGCTCGTCTATACAAACCCGCTGGGCAAGGGCGAGTGGTGGGAGGGTCTCGACCTGCGGATGCTCTACGGCATCAGCCTGCGCGAATACGGCGAAATCGCCCGACGCCAATACACCTACAAGGAGGGCATCTTCTCCCAGCACCTGCCCTACGCACACTGGTATGCGACCAACTGGGCACTGCGCATTCTCGACGCCGTGAACAAATACGACCCCGACTTCATCTACACCGACGGCAACGACACACAGCCTTTCAGCGGACGCCGCTCCGGTTCCGGCTACAAGAGCGACGCCGCCCAGCGCGTCATCGCCTCTTACTACAATCAGACGCTGAAAAATCGCGGTGCCGCCGATGTGTTTAGCATCGTCAAGTTTCATCCGGCGGGGCGGCGCGGGGTCGTCACAACGTTTGAGGGCACCTACCCCGACGGCATAAAAACCGACCAAGCCTGGATTGGCGAAAACCCCGTCGGCGACTGGTATTACGGCCCGGGCTTCGTCTATACGGCGGACGGCATAATCCGGTTTTTGCTCGAATGCGTCTCCCGCGACGGCTGCTACGCGGTGAGCATTCCCATCCGCCCCGACGGCTCGCTCGACCCGCAGTGCGAGCGGATGTTGGACGAAATCGGCGCGTGGTTTGAGGTCAACGGCGCGGGCATTTATGGGAGCAAGGCGTGGAAAACTTTTGGCGAGGGCAAAGACGGAAAAATCCGTTTGCTCCCGAAAGGGAACATCGGGCGCAAGCAAGACGAGTTCCGTTTTCACGAGACGGATTTTCGTTTCACGCAGGGCAAAGACGGCGCGGTGTATGCGTATTGCATGACCGTCCCCGCGTCGGGCGCGAAGCTGCTCCTCGCCTCTTTTGGTGAGAAGGGCAAAGCCGCTGGCCTTTGGAGCAAGCCGCCTGTGTCGGTCGAATTGCTCGGCCACACGGGGAAACTGGAATGGGCACTAACTCCAAACGGGCTGGAAATCCTCTGTCCCGAAGGTGTCCAAAAAATGAAAACCGCCATCTGTTTCCGCGTGCGATAGCAGCAGCGGCAGGCGCTGGCGGTGGCGTTAGCGGAGGCGGTGGCGGCTCGGCTCGGCAGTCCGTGTTTGTCCGTGCCAGTCCGTGCCAGTCCGTGTCCGTCCGTGCCAGTCCGTGTCCGTCCGTGTCAGTCCGTGTCAGTCCGTGCATGTCCGTGTCAGTCCGTGCCCGTCCGTGCCCGTCCACCACAGGCTCACAACAGCGCGACCTCTGGGCGGAAGGGGCGGCCATCCCCAAGCAAGCGGTGTGCAGGCACGGGTAGGTCGCGCCAGCGAACTTCGTAAAGGCGGGTGTGGTATTCGCGCACACCAGCGCCCGCCGTGCGCCGCAACACGGGCAAGCGCGGGTCGCGGGTGTCTGCCGCCAAGGTCAACCAATCTATGCCGCGAGCACCGGCGGCAGCTTGCAGATTTTGCCACAATTCCGGCCACGCGGCGGCGCTGTCGGCGGCGTCCGCAAAAGTCAGGCCAAAGACGGCGGCTTGGGACAACGCGGTGCCCTCGCGAGGTAAACGCGGACGCCCCGTCGCCCACGCCCACGCGTTAATGACGGGGCGCAGCCAGCGAAGCATTTTTCCGTAGCGGGCGAGGACGATTTGCTGGAACTGCCGCTGGTCCCACAACGCCGCCGCCGCAACAATGCGTCCGGCGCGGCGGACAACACAAAAGCCGCCGTCCGATTGCGGCGCGGGCGC
>JAITPT010000025.1 GCA_031289285.1 Puniceicoccales bacterium | reverse complement strand
TGCCGAGAAAAAAAGGGGGGGGGTGGATTTTCACGGAAGTAAAATCCCGTATTCCAAAGACGTTGTTCCTACTGGTTCGGGTGTTTCTCTATCCCACATCCTCGCCTCCCACTCAAAGTGGCGAGGAACCTTGTGAGTTTTGTTATCACCCAATCCGGCACACCTCCAACCCTCACATCCTTTATGTCCTTTGTGCCCCTTGTGAAATCCTTTGTGTCCTTTGTGGTTAAAACGGCTCTTCGCCGACGCTGCCGCTGCTGCTGCCGCTGCCGCCGCCGCTTTACTTTCTGTGTCTGGGCTGAGGCTTGGTTTTGGGCTTGGGTTCGCCGAGGGGTTTTTCCCAAATGCCATGCCACCAAGGGCGGATTATCGGCGGGGTTTGCGCGTTCCACAGCGGGGTCTTACTCGACTTCCCGACGTTTCTTGGGATGTCGTATTTGAAAAACGCCTCCACGGAGTAATCTTCGCCGGCGAGGCGTTTGATGCGTTTCCAAATTTGGTAGCGTTCGAGCGCGGTGAAGTAGCCGGTGTTGTGGGTCATGGCAGAGCGGCGGTGGTCTTCCGCTACCCAGATTGTGACGTTGCCCTCTTTCCCGTGCTTGTGGAAACCGACGCCGTCACGCACGTATTCTTTGCGTTTCAAGAACGGTTTCCACTTCACTTTTTCAGGGTCGTTTGTGAAGTCCACTCCCTCGGCGGCTTTATACGCCCAGTCTGTGCCGGTGTGGTAGAGGTCGGGCAGCCCTGCGAAGGCGTGCCCGAAAAACTCATGCACCGACCAGTAGCCGCCGCCCACGGCGGTCACGGAAACAAAGGCGTTGTTGTGCAGGTAGGCCCAGCCGCCAAAAGGCGCGTTGGCGACAAAGCAAAAACGGATTTCGGCACCACCTTCGGGATGAGCTTTTTCCAATGTGTGGCGGACAGCGCGGTAGTTTGCCTCGCCAAACTGCCGTCCGCCGAAACGGCTTTTTCGCGGCGGGATGGCGTGCTGGTGGTCTCTGGATTCGAGGCCGCGCTCCTTCGACTCTGCCATGAAAATCCCGACATCGAGATGGTCGTCCCAGAGGTCGCGAATCACCATCACGCTACGGAGCACGCTGACGAGTGTCCGAGCGGCGGTTTCCCAGTAACCGCCTTTTTTCAAATCTTGCCGGTCGAAGCCGTCGCCAACGATGAGGATGGGCACGCCTTTCCCTTTTTTGTGTTTGTTAATCCAGAGTATCTCGCCGTCGTTCCAGTAGTCTCCGGCCTTGCCTTGGATGACTTCCACCTCAATCACGCTGCCGTCGGAGCGGACGGTTAGCTTGGATTTTCGCTCGGTCTTGCTTTCGTTTTTGGTCGCCGAGACATCAATTTGAAACCAGCCCGCGTCGCCGCTTTTTTGCGAGACGGAGAGCCATTTTTGGCCGCAGTCAATCGTCCACGGCTTGTTGGACGAGACGCGGAAAACGCGCGGATTCCCCAAATCGGAGATTTCCACTTTTTTGCTGCTCAGCGAAAACTTGCGGACGCGGGTGTCCACCTTGGGAGCGGGTTTTTCGGCGGAGGCGGTAGCGGCTGCGGGCGCGGCGTTGACGTCGCTGGCGCGTGGCGTGGCGACGCCCAGCGCGAGTGCGCACAACAGAAGTGCGGAGGTGCGGGCAAAACTTTTGCGCGTCGCAGTTATTGGGCTGCTTGAATTGGCTTTGTTGTTCATCTTGTCTCGCAGGGAGACAAAGCCCGCGCAGGGGTGTTCCGTCGGCAGGGCAGGGGCCTGCGTGGCAAAGTGCGTTAGGGCTTAGGCGGTGGGGAGTAGTTTGTGCGGCTCTTTTTTTGTGCTTCAGGGTTTTCACGAAAAAACGCCTTCACTGCGCAAAAACAGGCGTGGCGCGAGTTTGCAGTTGGAAGGAAACGCCGCCAACCGACGCGCTGGGCAACTACCCTTTCCGCCATTGGTCGGATGTAGCCCTCTTTGATTTGGAAATCGCCGAGCCACTTTGCAGCTGCGACCTCTTCGGGAGTTCCGCCTGCACGGGCAATGGCATCGCGCACAGCGGCGTTGGCGTGTTTCTCGCTTCTGATTTTTATGGCGTTGGCAGCAGGCGAGAAATCGGCGTTCACTGCCGCCGTTCGAAGGTGGATATTTTTGTCACGCTTTTTCCCGCCGACATGTCCGAGTTCGTGTAAATATGCGTAGTCCTTGCTCGTGTGGGGTCTTAAAAAAGGAATGGTTGGCGCAGAAAGGATGACACTTCTTCCGTTGACATGAACCTGATTTGCGTAGCCCTTTCTCGTGAGCGAAAGCCTGAAGCCATTCTTGCGAACCTCCTCCTTTAAGATGTCCGCTGCTTTCTTTTTTGAGTCGAATGCAATGTGTTCATCGAACCGATTTGCCTTCCTCTGGTTTCTTGACGCACGGATGTTGCTTTTTATCCATGCGATAATACCACCGCCTAATTGAAGGGGAGATGACGACGTGCTGGTTCTCGAAAGATAATGCGTCGCACCGCGCCCCAAATTGCTTCTACCGTCACCCATGCGATGTGAATCGGGTATGCGACTACCAGCGTCGAGGTAGATATTGGTGGGAATTGCGTTGATGCGGTCTGTCCTTTTGTTTTCTGCCTTTTCATAAGGTTTCATTCGGTTGATGCGTTGCCCTTGTGTCACGCCTTTGTCCGAATGTCAACTCGCGGCGGCTTCAAGTTTTTTTCGAGCGGGGCTTGTCTGAAGTTCCGTTTCGCGGCTGGTGGCGACGGGCGTGCGGGCACTTGGCCTCCTGCTTTTAGGTTTGACCCTTTTTGTTTCACAGCGCTGTTTGTGTGCCAAGTCATGCGAAAACATCTCCCAGCCCTCGCTCTTTTCTGTCTCGCGCCAGCGGTGCTCTCCGCGCAAAACACGCCAGCCCCAGCCCCCACGCTTGCATCGCGCACCCCCGCCGCTGCGCCCGCGCCTACCGCGCCGCCGCCTGCCTCTGTTCACGCGCCTGCTCCAGCTACATCCGCGCCTACCGCGCCGCAATCTACACAGGGCGTCCCTCAACCGTGGGAAGAGCGCGCCGCTCCGGCTACGCCTGTGCCTGTCGCCAAGCAGCCGCCGAACGAGCTTCTGCTCCTTTTGGGCATCCCGCACGATGCCCCTGCCGACACCATCCGCGCCTACGCCCAGGAGACACGCGCCCGTGCGCGGCTTGTCGCCGACCCCGTTTTGCGCAGCCAAATCCGGCTCCACCTCGCCAGACTTCACGACCACCCCGAGCAGTCCCGCCAAATCCACGCCGAATACAAACGAAAGCTCGCTGACTACTTTTTCGCAAAATCTCGCGACGCCCTTTCCGGCGAAAAGCCCGACTACAAGGCTGCCGAAAACGCCGCCTTGCTCGCAATCCTAAGTGCCCCCGCTCACTTGTCCGCCCGCTTTCTCCTCGCGCAACTCGCCCACGTGCGCCGCAAAAATTCTGAGGGCGCAATCAAAATCCTCGGCGACGGTTTCCACTTCGCCGATGTCGGCAAAAGCGACATCGCCCGCGCCTACCTCGCCTACTACCTCGACCTCCTCGAAAAAGCACAGCGCGACGACGAGGTATTGCGCATCACGCTAAGCATCCTCAAAGCCGCCGAGCCGCCGAAGCCGGAGGTCATGGAAATCCTCAACTCCTCTGCCGCCGCTGCCTGCCTCTGGCTGGGGCGCTACGACGAGGCCGTCACCCACATCCGCCAGAGCGGCCTCAAAAACTCCTCCTCGCGCCTCCTCGAAGCGCGCGCCCTCTTCGGCAAAGGCGACACCAAGGCCGCCATCGCCCTCCTCTATAAATCTGCGCCAAACTACGCGGGCCTCGACCGCGACGCCATCATGGGGCAAATAGTCCGCTTCTTCGCCGAGTTAGGGCAGCTCGACAGTGCCCTCCAAATCGCCGCGCAGCGCGTCAACGAGTTTCCCGATAACCCCGCCACCCGCGTCCACCGCCTCCACCTGCTCGACCTCGCGAGGAAACACGACGAGCTTAACCGCGAGTTGCAAATCATCTTCGAGCGCTTCTCTAACAACCCCGCCGCCGTCCTCGCCGTCGCCGCTTTCGCCTCTGGGCGCGGTCACCCAGTGATAGCAGAACGCTGCCTGCGCATCGTCGAAAAAAACGCGAAAGATGCCGTTGGTGCCGCCGATGTCGATTTCTTCGCCGGCCTGCTCGTCGAGGCGTTCTTGCGCGCCAAACGCCCCACAGACGCCATTGCCGCCGTGAAACGCTA
>JAITPT010000278.1 GCA_031289285.1 Puniceicoccales bacterium | reverse complement strand
TGCGCTTTCCCGACGCGCACCTTGCGGTGCGTGGAGCGGAAAGCGCAAGCCGCAGACGGCCAAAAGATTGCCCAAAACCGCCCGCATTAACTGCCGTTTTTAGGTTAAATGGAAGCCATTTTTTACTCTGCGCAATAGCGAAGACACGACAGAGAAGCTGCTGACACGCCCTGTGATGGGCTTCCCGCTGTTCCAAATCCCCAGAACAGAGTTTGGGGTAGGGGTTCCCGATGTTATTGGTCCGTCGGCTTCTTGAAAAAGTGTTTCACCTTGATTAGCACTTCGTAAATAAATTCTGCGGAGCGTATGAGTGCTATATGCCATTTGTTTGGGACAAACGTGCCCGTGATATAATCCGAAAATATTATTCGTTCGGAGTTGTCCGAGGCGTGCTTGTGTTTGCGGGAGTGGCAGCGGGCGCGGCGGCGTTTTCGGCTCATTGAGTAGGTGTTGGAGGTTTGCGGTAGGGCTGCCGCCGACGCAGCGTCGGGCGGCAGCGAACTGCTTAGGTCGTGGCATAACGGCGGCAGGATGTCAAGTTTCGGCGTTGTCTCGAAAAAAAGCCCGCCCCCAGTAAAAGGGGTTCCTGATGTTATCGGCGCATCGGCGTCGGAGGCGCGAAAAAGTGTTTCACCTTGATGAAGGTTTCGCAAACAAAGTTTGCGAGCCAGATTAGGCACATAAGCCATTTGGGTTCGTATGGGGAAGGTGTCCAAATCTCCGTAAAGATGATGTCCTCGGAGTTGTCCGCAGAGTTGTCCGAGGCGTGGTTGTGTTTGCGGGAGTGGCGGCGGGCGCGGCGGCGTTTTCGGCTCATTGAGTAGGTGTTGGAGGTTTGCGGTAGGGCTGCCGCCGACGTAGCGTCGGGCGGCAGCGAACTGCTTAGGTCGTGGCATAACGGCGGCAGGATGTCAAGTTTCGGCGTCGTCTCGAAAAAAAGCCCGCCCCCAGTAAAAGGAGTGGGCTTGGCAAAAATGCGGGAGCGTTACGGGATTAGGTAGGCGACGTCGGGCAAAATCTTTAGTCTGGTTAATTATTCGGAGAGAGGGGCGGGGGGCGACGGCGGAAGGAAGCGGGGACGCAGGAGAGAGAAAAAGGCATCTGCGTCTCAAATATGCGACAAATCATGCACTTACAACTCGGACAATATTTGGTCCATTTATCGCGCTCGAATTAAAAGGCAGCCATTTTTTTCACTTGATTCCGATACCGTTCGTGCGCATTTTCCGTGCTGTGCCCACCACAAGAATATAGCGGAACACACAGCAGAACACGCACCACCAACGTCTGGTAACCCGATAATCTCGCCTCATGCGGGGCTGGATGCGTCCGTGCTCCCACTCAAAACAACGAGGCACCAACTTTTTTGCGTTCCTTGGTGACGCGATTGTCGCCTGCGTTTCGCGGCAGAATGGGCAGTGTCGGCGGTGCTATGACTGAAGAAGAAATACTCGAAATCGGAAAGAGGATGAACGCTCTGAAGCCGTTCGACCTTGAGGAACACAAGAAGAAGATGAGAGCACTTGATGCATCTCATCGCGGCTTCCCTTGGGGGTTAGCACTCGCAGCCGCAAGCACTGCCCGCTGAACTGCCGTTCTTAGGTTAAAACCTTGGTGGTAGTAGCTACGGCACCGCCTTTTATGGCCATGCCGAATGCGCTCTGTGTCAATACCTTGGGGGCAGCAGAGGTGGGAGGGGGACTTGGTCGTCGCATTGGCCACCGGCGCAAGCAATGATTTCTTTTAACGCGGTTTCGTCTGTTAATTCTACCATCTTTGTATAATCAACAGGTGTGTATTTAAGCGCTTCCCAACGGGCGAGGTCAGCCTCGGAAATAACGGCTTCGTTCGGCGCTTGGGTGTAGATTTTATCACCAGTGAATTTGAGAAGAGAAATGCCAGTAAAATAATTTCTGTTTTCCCAAATATACGCGGCAACTTCCTCCCATTCGTCATCGCGCACGACACAGGTGTTGGAGACGTTGTGGTGGAGGCCGGGGTTATATTTTTCGTGGGCACGCCCGGCCTGCACCCAGTGTTGCTGGACAAGGCGGACGTAACCGAGAAATTGGGTGGCACGGATGTCGTCGCGCACGATGGCGTCGGGGCGGGCTTGTATTGGGAAGGTGATGACGTCGTCGTTGGCGTTGGTAGCACTCTTTTCGGTCATGCCCGGATTGGTGGCGCGGAAGTGTTGATAGACGGCTTCCATGCGGTTGGCTTGCACTCGGCGGAAGTAGCGTTTGGCGTGGTGCGGGTGGATGCCGCTGGAGGTGCCGAGGAGGAGAGAGGCGGTGCCTTCGGGTTTTACACAGGTGGCGCGGGCAGCGGCGGGGATGCCGATAATTGCAGCGACACGGGCGTTCTCTTTGCGAACTTCGGCGGCACCGGTTTCGAGCACTTGGGGGTCGAGGAAGAGGGCTGGGTTGTCGAGAATGCCCGTGACAGAGACGCCGAGGAGAGACTCGCGTTCGTTGATGAATTGGGTGGCTGCGCCGAGGTAGGGCATCTTGGTGTAAGAGGCTTGGAGGGTGCCGATGAGGGCAGCGGCGCGGCAGCTTTGGTAGAAGTCTTCGGGGGTGACACAGGCGGCGGCGTTAATCGTAGAGAGGTTGCACATTTGCCAGCCGCAGAGGCGTTGGCCGATGGCGAGTTCGCCCTCGTGGCCAAGCTCGCGCAGACGGGTGATTTCGCTTTCTTCGCGGATGTCAACAAAGGGGGCGAGGCCGATTTCGACGCAGGGATTGGCACCGTAGTCTTCGTTTTCGACAAAGTAAAAACCGGGTTCGCCGAACTCTTTTTGTTTTTCAAAGAGGGTGAGAAAAACGTCTTGCGGGGTGGTGTGGCGGTTGATGACGGCGGAGTTGTTGGAGGCGGTGCGCTGGGGGTTTTCCTTATACCACTCGCCAGTTTTGGCGAGCATCATCTCCTCGTCGTCCGCGCTGAAAAGGCAGATGGTAGCACTGCGCCGGATGCCGCCAGAGAGGACGGCGCGGGCGGCGTGCATGACGATGTCGTAGGCTTCGACGGGCTTCAAGCGGCGTCCGGGCACACGGTCGAGGATTTTGCGAATGGCCTCGAGCGAGCGGCGTAGCGGGAGGTGCCCGGGGGCTTTGCCGCCGGAGGTTTTTAGCGGGATGCCTTTGTCGCGGATGTTCGAATAGTTGAACTCGACGAGGTGCCCAGAGAGGTAGGAACGGATGAGGGCTTTGAGCGCATCCGCCCAGCCGCGGATGGTGTCGCCGACGTGGTGGTGCTCGACGGGTAGCTCGCCGTCTTCGGCGCGAGCGGGGAACTCGGGGAGCTGGGCGATGTGCTGTTTTTGGACAGAGATGCCCGTGCCAGTGCCGCAGAGGAGGAGCCAGAGCGTCTCGGAAAAGGCGTCAATGCGGTTGATGAAAGTGAAGGCGCAATTGAACATGCGGGCCTCTTCTTTCTCGATGGCGGGGCCGCCGAATTGGAGGCTGCGCATACTGGGCAAGACGCGGTGCGCGGCGACCATTTGAAAGGCAGCAGTGATTTGGCTCTCGAAGGAGGGAGCGGCAGACTCGTCGGGGAGCAGGCTGGGCTGCTTGTCCACGTAGGCAAAGCGGCGCTTGTGCATGTCGGCGACGCGCTCGACAGGCTCCGGCCAGACTTCGCGGCGGCGGAGGTCGTGGCGGTAACGGGCGTATTTGGCGATGGCGATGTAGTCTTGGAGGCCGTTGGGCTTGGCGGTGTCGGCGGCACCACGGTTCTTGGCGTGAGCAGCGCGGTAAAGGATGAAAGACTTGGCGGCGTCAAAATGGCCGAGGGTCGCGAGCGTGCGCTCGGCAGCGTCTTGTATCTCCTCGACACTGGGAAACTCGCCAGCGTTGAGGCGGGCAGCAAACTCGGACTCGACCGCGACAGCGATGCGGACGGAGTCAACAAGCGCCTCCGTGGAGAGACCGAAGTCGGGGAGCGAGCGCCAATCCGCCGCCTGAGAAACGCTGGCAAGCGCACTGCGGATGGCGCGCTCGACGCGAGCGCGGTCCCACGGCACCACACGCCCGTCCCGCTTGGTCACGAAACGGAGCGGAGCGACGGCGGAAGGAATGGTGGCGACGGCGGGGGCGACGGAAGAGGCGGGGGCGACGGGAGCGGGGGCGTCTTGGCCCGACGCGGGCGGCGCGTCCGCACGGGCGGCGGGGGCGGCAACCGCAGGAGAGGTTGGCGCGACGGCGGCGGCGTTGGCGGCGTTGGCGGTGACAGGTTCGGACGGCAGAAAATCGGTGGACATGGCAAGTGCTGGCGCGGTGTAATTGAAAAACAGGGGGAGCAAAAAACGGCTGGCGGCGGAAGGCGCAAGGTGGAAAAGCAGGACACCGAAAAAGCCGCCCCGCAGGTGGCACCCACGCCGCACTCAAAACGGAATTAAATGGCAGCCATTTTTCTCTCTTGACTCCCGCCGGAGCACCCGACATCCGCGCCCGCCGACACACAGCAAGCCACCGCGAGCAGGTCGCCAGACATGCGCCAAACACCACCGCAAACATCACCGCGCCGACCTCCCCAAAAAAAACGTCACTCCATCGGTTTCGCCGATTTCGCCGATTTTTGCGGGTTTGCGCAAATACGCGCCGCCACCGCTCCCGACCGTTTTGCGCCAATTTTTCCCGCCGTCTCTACAAACCGCGCCATTTTGTCCTAATTTTTCACAATGCCCTATGCGCGCCCTGCCGATGGAAAACAAAGCTAACCCCTTCCCTCTCAACATCTTATGTTCGTCTCCGCCCCCATTGGCACCCGAATTGCTCAAAAGCGGGGCACTATGAGCAACAAAATCCTCGGAATAGACCTCGGAACCACAAATTCCTGCATGTCCATCATGGAAGGCGGCGAACCAGTCGTCATCCCAAACAGCGAAGGCGCACGCACCACGCCCTCCGTCGTCGCCTTCGCCAAAAACGGCGACCGCCTCGTCGGCCAAGCCGCCAAGCGCCAAGCCGTCACCAACCCACAGAACACCATCTTCTCGGCTAAACGCCTCATCGGGCGCAAGTTCCGCGAAGTGCAAGAAGAAATTAAATCGCTCCCCTACAGCGTCGTTGAAGGCAAAAACGGCGACGCCTGGATCGCCTGCGACGTCAACGGCAAACGCGAAACCTTCGCGCCGGAGCAAATCTCCGCCATGGTTCTCGCCAAAATGAAGGCCGACGCCGAAGCCTTCCTCGGCGAAAAAGTCACCCAGGCCGTCATCACCGTCCCCGCCTATTTTAACGACGCCCAACGCCAGGCCACCAAAGACGCCGGCGCCATCGCTGGCCTCGAAGTCCTCCGCATCATCAACGAGCCGACCGCCGCCTCCCTCGCCTACGGCCTCGACAAAAAGTCCGACGAAAAAATCGCCGTCTATGACCTCGGCGGCGGCACCTTCGACGTCTCCATTCTCGAAATCGGCGACGGCGTTTTTGAAGTCAAAGCCACCAACGGCGACACCCATCTCGGCGGCGACAACTGGGACAGTGCCATTATAGACTGGCTCGTCGCCGAATTTCAACGCGACAACGGCATTGACCTCCGCAAAGACCCGATGGCTCTACAACGCCTAAAAGAAGAAGCCGAAAAAGCGAAAATCGCTCTCTCTTCCGCGCAAACAACCGACATCAACCTCCCCTTTATCACAGCCGACGCCAGCGGCCCCAAGCACCTCAACCTACAACTCAGCCGCGCCAAACTTGAGCAAATCTGCGACCGCCTCTCCGAGCGCACCCGCGCCCCCTTCCTCAGCTGCTTAAAAGACGCCGCACTCTCCATGAGCGAAGTCAACGAGCTTGTCCTCGTCGGCGGCATGACCCGTATGCCCAAGATAGTGGAAATCGCCCGCGACCTCGCCGGCAAAGCCCCCCACCAAGGCGTCAACCCCGATGAAGTCGTCGCCATCGGCGCGGCCATCCAAGGCGGCGTCCTCAAAGGCGACGTGCGCGACGTCCTACTCTTAGACGTCACCCCGCTCACACTCGCTATAGAAACAGCCGGTGCCATCGCCACGCCCATGATTGAGCGCAACACCACCATCCCCACTAAAAAATCGCAGATATTTTCTACAGCCGCCGACAACCAACCCGGTGTAGAAATTGTCGTTCTACAAGGCGAACGCCCCATGTCTCGCGACAACAAACAACTCGGCACCTTCAAGCTCGACGGCATTCTCCCTGCCCCCCGCGGCACCCCGCAAATCGAAGTCACCTTTGACATAGACGCCAACGGCATCCTGCACGTCTCTGCCAAAGACAAAGGCACCGGCAAAGAGCAAAAAATCAGCATCACCGGCAGCAGCGGCCTCTCTAAAGACGAAGTCGAAAAGCTCCGCAAAGAAGCCGAATTACACGCCGACGAAGACAAACGCGCCCGTGAATCAGTAGAAGAGCGCAACCACCTCGACTCGCTTGTATTCCAAGTAGAAAAACAAATCAAAGAGCTTGGAGAAAAAGTCCCAGCTGAAATCAAAAGTCAAATAGACCCGCTCATTGAAGAAGGCAAAAAACTACTTGCAGACAAATCCACACCCGTGGAGGTCTTAAAGGCCCACAAAGAAAAAATCGAAAGTGTCATGCAAGCCCTTGGCCAAGC
>JAITPT010000232.1 GCA_031289285.1 Puniceicoccales bacterium | reverse complement strand
CACGGACTGACACGGACAAAAACACGGACAGCACTCGGGCGGGTAGGGCGCGGTGTGTGTGGGGGGGGGCGGGGGCGGCTGTTGGCGGTGTGTGGGGTGTGGCGTGGCTGTTGGCGCGGTGGGGGGGGGGGGCGCGCAGCTGTTGGCGGTGTGTGTGGCGCAGCTGTTGGCGGGGGGGGTGCTGTTGGCGCGGTGGTGGGGGGGGCGCAGCTGTTGGCGGTGTGTGGGGTGGGCACTCGTCACCATCAGTGCAGTGGCGGGTGGCGGTGTCCGTGTTTGTCCGTGTAGGTCCGTGTCAGTCCGTGTTAGTCCGTGTGTCCGTGTGTCCGTGCCGGCCACCCGCCAGCTACCCTCCGCCCCAGCCCCACCCGCCAGCTACCCTCCCCCCTCCGCCCCAGCCCCCCCGCCAGCTACCCCCCCCCGCCTTCCCGCCAAAAACCTGTTGACAATGCCCCGCTCGTTTGCCTCCATCTCCGCCTTCTATGAAACACCGTCTCGCATCCCCGCGAACCAAGCCGAGGCCAGAGCGCAAAGCACTCCCGCTGTCGTCCGTGTTCACGCTCGCGCTCGCCGCACTGGTGCTCGTTGTCGGCGCATTCCTCTACTGGAAAAACTCCTCCCCCTCCCCCTCCTCCCCCTCCACCACTCCTTCCCCTTCCACCACCCGCGCCACCACCACCGCTCCCCTCACTCCCGCGCCTGCCTCCACACCTTCTTCCCCCGCCGCCACTTCTCCCACCGCTTCCACCCGCGCCACCACCACCACCGCCTCGCTCCCCACCACGCCACCTACCCCGCTTGCGCCGCGCATCCGCGTGCTCGCCAGCAACGTCGTCCCCACGCCTGCCAACGACCCCTCGCTCGCCTCGCACATCGAAATCCTCCGCGAAGAACGCCGCGACCTCAGCGAGTCGTTCCTGCGCATCGGCAACAGCATCCGCGACGGCGCACCGCCGCCCTCCGAAATCGAGTTCCCCCTCTTCGACGGCAACACCGTCACCCTGACAGACTTCAAGCTCATCCCGTTTGCCCCGAAAAACGAAGGCGTGTTTTCGGCAAAAGTGAAGGGCGTGGAGACTACGCACCACGTCTTTCTCAGCTACGTCAACAACACGCTCAACGGCGAAATCCACGTCCCCGCCGCTGTCCCCGCCGCCTCGCGTTACTACGAAATCCGCAACGCCGCCACGCCTGCGGGTGCCGACATCACACGCACCTTCCTCGCGCAGATTGACCCCTCCCGCCTCAAATGCGGCGAGTGCTCCCCGCGCAAAGTCACCGTCAACCTCACACCCGTAAAACCCGCGTCGCCCGCCACCGCCGCCTCCGGCAAATAACGCGCCGTCGCCGTCGCCACCGCACCCACCGCCACCTCCTCCCATTTCCCAGCAACCACTTCCCAACAAACCTTTCTCAACAACCTTTCCCAAAAACTTCGCCGCTATGAAACTCCCTCGTTTCCTAAAAAATACATTCTCCGCCGCCGCTGCTGTTGTCGCGACTGCTGCCGCCTTCCTCGCGCAGCCCGCCGACGCCCACGCCAAGGCCACCGACGCGCAAACCATAGATGTCCTCTTCGTCTATGGGCAGGAAACCGAAAACCGCTACGGCGGGGCCGACGGCGTGAAGGCGCAGGCCAACCTCATCGTCGCCCGCACCAACACCGCATTTGAAAACAGCCTAATCACTGGTGCCATTCGCCGCGCCGCCGTCCGAAAGGTTAACTACACAGAGGTGAATTTTGAAAGCGACCTCAACATGCTCGGTGCCTCGAAGTCAGACGGCGACCCAAACGGCGAGATGGACGAAGTGCATCAATGGCGCGAGGAAATCGGTGCCGACGTCGTCAACTTCATTCGCTCAAAGCCGGACTACGACAACGGCACTGCCGGATTGGCGTGGCTTCTCGTGGAGTCGGCAGGAAACTCTGGTGTCGCTTACAGCGTCGCATACGGAATCTCTTTTACCCACGAGCTTGGGCACAACTTGGGCGGTTGCCACGATTGGGGCACGATGCTTGCGACTATGGACGGTCGTCAGCAAGCCTCCTTTGCAGCGGGTGCCTTCGGCACTCCCTTCGGCTACCACCTACCAAATGGGCAGGGCACCATCATGTCTTACAACGGGACGTCAATTCTCTACTACTCCAACCCCGACGTGAAGAGCAACGGCGTCCCCACCGGCACTAACGATGCAGACCCCAGCACCCCCGAAATCAATTACCCCGCCAACAACGCACAAGTCTTCAACGCGACCATTCCGCTTGTCGCCGCCTACCGCCCCTACAAGCCCGGCATACCCACGCCCGTTTTCGACCCCGTTAGCGGCGTCTTCCCCGATGAGCAGGTAGTCACAATCAGCTGCTCCGACCCCGATGCCACAATCTTCTACACCACCGACGGCACCGACCCCGACGAGACCTCGCTGGTGTTCCGCCCCACCGAGCCAATCCTCATCAAATACCCGACCGTCCTCCGCGCCCGCGCTTTCAGAGCAGACTACCTGCCCAGCCTTATCGCCTCCGCCAACATCAACATTGACTACGGCAGGACGCTCGCCCCCGTCACCTTCGCGCCCGACTCCGGCGAATACAAAGGCTCCGTGAAAGTCTTGCTCGGCTGCGCGACCGACGGTGCCGTCATCCGCTACACGCTCGACGGCTCCGATGTCACCGAGACTTCTTCCATCTACCGCGACGACCGCCCACTCGAGATTGTTCGCACCGGCCTCACCGTCATCAAAGCGCTCCCCTTCTTGCCCAAGTATAACCGCGCCCCGCAAACCTCCGCCGAATACACAATCCTCGTGTTGCCCGTCGCCGAGCGCCCAGTCGTCAACATCGAAGGCACCGCGCAAACAGGCGGCGACGGCCAGACCTACAACGGCCCCGTGACCATCTCCCTCACGCTCCACCCCGACTCCGGCGCAGCCCGCCCGGGCGACATCATCCGCTACACCGTGGATAACTCCGAAGTCACCGAAGACTCGCCCATCTACACCGGCTCGTTTGTGCTCACGCGCACAGCCAACGTGAAAGTCCGCCTCTGGCGCGCCGACAACCAGACAAGCGAAGAACGCATCGTGCTCGTGAAAATCAACCCCGTGCCCGTGACGCGCCCCGTCATCACTCCGGGCGGCGGCCTCTACGTCAACAGCGTCACGCTCATCTTCTCTTCTAACACGCCCGGCCTCGCCGCTGGCTCCGCCCGCCCCTTCCTGCGCTACACGCTCGACGGCTCCACGCCCACCGAAACCTCCGCCCTCTACGACCCGCAAAACCCGCCTCGCCTCGCGCACCCCGCGACGGTCAAGGTGCGAGGGTTTGACATAGACTTCCTGCCCAGCGAAGTCACCTCCGCCGACTTCAACGTCCGCACCCCCGACAGCATCCGCGCCGAATACGGCACACGCATCTCCGGCGGCAGCAACCACACGCTCTTCCTCACCGGCAGCCTCGAAGCCAGCGAGCTTCGCGCCTCCGGCTGGAACCGCTACGGCCAACTCGGCAACGGCACCACCACCACCGTCAACACCCCCGTCATCATCGGCTCCGGCATCTCCGCCGTGAGTGCCTCCGGCGACCACTCACTCTACGTGGCACGCGATAGCAAACTCTGGGCCGCTGGCCGCAACAACTACGGCCAACTCGGCGCAAAAGACACCACCGACCGCCCCGCGCCAGAAGAAATCGCCTCCGAGGTGCTCCTCGCTTTCGCGGGCGGCTACCACTCCTTCTACACCACCTTCGATGGCAAGTTCTGGGCAGTCGGGCGCAACAACTACGGCCAACTCGGCCTCGGTTTCAGCGGCGACGGCAGACCCGTGCCCGCTGGCACCACCTCCACCATCGTTGACTACGTGCTCCAGCCCACGCTCGTCGGCGAATACTTCCTCACCGCCGCCGCAGGAACATTCCACTCCTTGTTCGTCCGCGGAGATGGGACAGTCTGGGTGACCGGACGCAACGACGACGGGCAGCTCGGCCTCGGCGACACCGCCGACCGCAACTCCCCAATCAAGATTGCCACCGTCACCGACTTTGGCGCAGGCGGCGCACAAGTTTCCGCCGCCCTCGGCAAGGTGAAAGCCGTCGCAGCAGGGCGTAACTTCAGCCTGATTTTGACCGAGGCCGGCAGCGTCTATGCCACCGGCTCCAACGACAGCGGGCAGGTCGGCACCGCCCAAGACACGCGACGCCTCGCCACTCCGCTACGAGTCAGGACGCCCGGCGGCCTCGCCGTCACCGCCATCGCCGCTGGCGAGAGACACGCCCTCTTGCTCCTGAGCGACGGCTCCCTCGTCGGCTTGGGCGCAAACGAGCGCGGCCAACTCGGCAACGACCCCGCCATTCTTCCCAACACGCTCGCCGTCGAAGGCGGCAACGCACCCGTGCGCGTCGTCGCCGCTGGCGTCAAAGCCATCGCCGCCGGTGCCGCCCACACACTCTACGTCACCTCCGCCGACTCCGTGGAAAGCCTCGGCGCGAACACCTACGGCCAACTCGGCGACGGCACACGCACCGACCGCTGGCAGCCTTCGGGCGGCGTCTCCGGCAGCGGCACGCCCGTCCCCGCGCCCGTCATCTCGCCCAACGGCGGCGTCTATACCGGCTCCGTGCGGGTCGAGTTCAAAAACATCGAGAGCGAAGCCACCGTCCATTTCACGCAAGACGGCTCGGCGGTCACCCAGTATTCGCCCACTTACGGCAACACCGCGCTCCCGCTCGTCAACGAGACAAGCAGCGACATCGTGGTCACCATCCGCGCCCGCGCCTACCGCAACCAGCTTGGCGCGTTGCCCAGCGACGAGGTTTCCGCCGTCTTCACCATCAAAGCCGCCAAAAACCAGACGCCGCCCGCGATACTTCGCGACCCGCAGAGCCAGACCGTCGTCGCTGGCGGCGCGGTCACTTTTGCAGTCTCCGCCAGTGGCGAACCCGCGCCGACTTTCCAATGGCAGTTCAACGGCGCAAACCTTCCGGGCGCGACTTTCTCCTCGCACACGATTGAGAACGTCACCGCCGACCACGCGGGCACCTACACAGTTACGATTAGCAACAGCGCAGGGACAATCGTCAGCGAGGCCGTTCTCAAGCTCTACGGCCTCCCCGTCATCACCCGCCAGCCGCGTTCCGCCAGCCCGTTTGAGGGCGGCGACGCCGAGTTCTCCGTCGAGGCCTCGGTGATAACTGGCGAGCCTTCCACCCTCTCTTACCAATGGCGGCGCGACGGTGTGCCGCTCACCGGCGCGACCGGCGCGACCCTGCACCTCTCCGGTGTGCGCGAGACACAGAGCGGTTCCTACGATGTGCTCGTGAGCAATGTCGCGGGGACAACGCAGTCTTCGACGGTGTCGCTGAACGTCCACCACGCGGCGAACAGCGTCCCCGAAATCATCCGCCAACCCGCCGCGCCAGAGGTTGTCTGGGCAGGCAGCAAGCTGGTGCTCTCCGTCGGCGTCGCCGCCACCGACACCGCCGCACTCACTTACCAATGGCAAAAACGTTCGGGCGACTCTTGGTCGAACGTCCGCGACGGCACACGCGCCGACCTCATTTTCGACAGCGTCTCCGCCGCCAACAACGGCGAGTATCGCGTCAGCGTCGAGAACACCGTCGGCTCCGTGGTGAGCACTCCCGTCGCCTTCGAGGTGAGATTTTCCGAAAAACCCGTCGTCAACAAAGATTTGCCACGGACGATTGGTTGCGGGCTGGGCAGGCCGTTCACGTTGTCTGTGGATGTCACGGGCGACCCCGCGCCTTCCTACCAATGGAGTTTGAACGGCGTGGCGATTGACGGCGCGACTGGCGCGGCACTCACGCTGCCGACTATCACGCCCGCCTCGCTCGGCCACTACACCGTCAGCGTCGTCAGCGGCTCCAACCGCTTCACGCTCGGCCCGGCAGCACTCATCGCCATCGCGCCGCCCAAAATCCTCTCCCTGCCAAAAGGCGAAATCGCCGACCCGGGCAGAGGCGCACAACTTAGCGTCGAGACCTCCGGCTCCATGCTCTCCTTCGAGTGGAAACGCGACGGCGTGACGATTGCCGGCGCAACTGGCCCCACTTACTTCGCGGCGGAAACTGGCAAATACACCGTCGTCGTCTCCAACGGTTCGGGTTCTGTCACGCAGGAAATCGCCACTTTGCGCTCTGCCTCCGGCCCCGCTGTCACGCTCGCCACGAGCGCGGGAAATGTCGTCGTCGTCCAAGGCGACCCCGCCAGCAACCGCGTGACCTTGACCGCGACCGCCACGGGCGACGCACCATTCACCTTCGAGTGGTATAAAGACGGCGTCAAAATCCCCGGCACCGACAACAACAGCCGCGTCTATGAGACGACCGTTTCCGTCAACACCAAGTTTTACGTGCGCATCACGAATGCTGTCGGCAGCGCGACAAGTAACGAGGTCGCCGTCTCTGTCATTCACGCGCCCGCGATTGACCGCCACCCCGTCTCTCTCGATTTGAGGGAAGGCGAAGCTGGCGTGTTGACCGTCGCCGCTTCTGGCACCGGCCCGCTCTCTTACCAGTGGTATCGCAACGGCACAAAGTTGCCCGACGGGAAAACACCGACCTTGACCTTCACCAGTGCGACTCAGGCGACGGGCGGCATTTACTATGTCATCGTTGACAATCCTGCTGGCCGTCCCGCCAAGTCTTCCGAGGTAACGGTGCGAGTCACCGCCGTCACGCCGGATGTCGGCCAAATCGCCGCCGCGCCTCAGGCCGTCGCGCAGGCCGTGTCGGCAGGGCAGGGCGGTGCGGGTGCTACGGCTGCTACGGGCGCATCGGCCAAGACGGGCACGTTCTCTCTTGCGCCGACGGGCGCGGCTGCTGCTGCGAGCACGAGCACTACTGTTTCGGGCAACGCTCCTGTGAGTTTGCCTGCTGGCACAAAAATCAAATTGAACGGTGTTCTTGCCGACTCTGCTGTGGCGGCTGCTGTTCAAACTGACGACAGTGTCCTCACGCTCTTAGCGGGTTTGAAGTTGCCCAATGGCGACTACAACTACATCCGCACGGGTCCCAACACTGCCTTGCTTGTCTACAGTGTTGTTTATGGGGATGACTCTTTTGTCCGTGTTGAAACGGGTGTTTTTGAGTTTGTCTTCACGAGTGGTTTGTCTGGCTCTTACGTCTTGCGTGGCAGTTACGACGCCATTTCCAACAAAGGCTCCATCTCCGACGGCACCCTCGACGGCAAAGGCGACTTCAAAACCACCAAATAGCCGCCCGCCACTGCGCCTCGCCGCCGCCACCACCACAGGTCGGCGTCGGCGAGCGTCGCAGGCCAGCGTCTCCTCCATCAACCCGCGTTTCCTTCCTCTGCCAAGGTTTTCCTACTCTCCACCCTCTCCTCCCCGTCCTCTCAGTCCACTATGTCCAACATGCCCGCACCCGCCGCCGCCCGCCTTCACGCAGGCACACAAGTAGTCGTCAATGCCCCCATTCTTGGCGCGAATGGCTTGCGCGTTCACCCAAGTGGGGCGGTGGGCGTCATCACCCGCACGCCCGCTGGTCACGAGTCGCTTTACCATGTGCGCTTCCCAGATGGTTTTGAGACAGTCTTTCCCGCCGAGGCGTTGGAAGTTTTGAAGGAGTTCAAAGAACGACTCGGCGCGGCGGACGCCTCAACCGTTTCGGAGTTTTGCCTTGATGAACACATTATTTATCGCTGCGTAACTGGCTCTCGCGCTTATGGTCTCGACACGGAAACTTCCGATACCGATTTGCGCGGCATTTATCTCGCGCCCGCCGAGATGCACTGGTCGCTTTACGGCGCACCCGAACAATTCGAGGACAATGCCGGACAAGCCTGTTATTGGGAATTGCAGAAGTTCGTAATTATGGCACTCAAAGCGAACCCCAACATTCTCGAATGTCTCTATTCGCCACTCGTCGAAAAGTGTGCGCCGATAGCAAAAGAGTTACTCGCTATTCGCGAAAAGTTTCTGTCAAAAATGATTTTTCAAACCTTCAACGGTTATGCGCTAAGCCAGTTCAAAAAATTGGAACAAGACCGACGCAATCAAGGCGAAATCCGCTGGAAACACGCAATGCACTTAGTTCGTCTGTTGCTTACCGGTGCCGCAACTTTGCGCGACGGACACATGCCGGTAGCGGTGGCGTCGCCAACCTTGCGAGAAAAATTACTCGCAATAAAACACGGCGATATTTCTTGGACAGAGGTGGACGCTTGGCGGCGCCAACTACATCTCGATTTTGAACAAGCACTCGCCAGCACTTCCTTGCCCGAACGTCCCGATTACGCCGCCGCAAATCAGTTTCTAATCGAAGCCCGCTGGAAAAAATCCTTAAACCTAAAAACGGCAGTTCAGCGGGAAGCGCAAGCCGCAGACGTTCAAAAGATTGTGCAAAACCGCCCGCATTAACTGCCGTTTTAAGGTTCAACTTCTGTGACTCCAACCCGCAAAAACAAACGCAATGAAAACTACTTCCGCCATCTCTACTACGGTCGAAACCGTGCCGCCTGTTTCTACAGTTATGCCGCATATTGACCCGCGTCTCCAGCGCATCGTCGCTGGCCAGCCCTACCCGCTTCTCTTTGCAACAATCAGTGGCGCACACCTCTACGGATTTCCGTCGCCAGACTCCGACTTCGATTTGCGCGGCGCACACATCCTTCACTTGCGCAACGTATTGGGAATGGGCATCGCCGACGAAACCGTAGAGGATTCGCGCATTATTGAAGGGTTGGAAATGGACATCGTTAGCCACGATGTGCGCAAGTTTTTTGCACTCCTTCTCAAGAAAAACGGTTACGTTCTTGAACAAGTTTATTCGCCGCTCGTCGTTGCGACGACTCCGGCGCACACCGAATTAAAACGCATAGTTGTGGGTTGTATTACGCGACATCACTCGCATCACTATTTTGGGTTTGCGGAAAATCAGTGGAATCTGTTTCTCAAAGAAACTCCGCGTCGTGTCAAACCGTTGCTTTATGTTTATCGTGTGTTGTTAACGGGGATTTTCTTGTTACGCACGGGTATTATTGAGGCAAATCTTGTCACGCTCAACGAGACTTTTCGTCTATCGTGGCTTCCCGATTTAATTGCTCGAAAATTAGCGGGAGCTGAGCAATCCACTCTCGTTGACGCAGACATCATTTTTCACGAGAACGAGTATCAACGTCTGCGTGCTGAGCTTCAACTTGCTCACGACACCAGCCTTCTCCCTGAAGCTCCTTCCGACACCACTCGCACCGCCTTAAACGACCTGCTTGTGCGTATCCGCCTTGGAGAGGTATAACACCGCGCCGAGTTTGATTTTTGGAGCAAGTGCTTTCCTGCTTGAGCTACATCGCCCCCTTAAGTGCAATAAAGTGCCATGAGTGCAATAAAGTGCCAGACACTTTTTCGCTTGCATCGGAAGCCACTTGACAATCTGCGTTAAGGGCGCACTCACGCCCTACATGCGCATATCTGTGCTACGGGCACATGCCAACTGCTAACAGGAGACGTTGCCTGCGTATCGTCGTCAAAAAGGGACAGGCACTTTTCCCACTAAAAAGGGACAGACACTTTTCTCATTTCAAAAGGTGACAGGTGCCTTTCCCTTTCTGACGCTCGTGTTTTTTAGACAGGATGGACAGGATTAACAGGATGACGTCCGAAAATATCTCAAAAAAACGAAGAAAACATATCAATACTCAGCAAAATCCTGTCTATCCTGTTCATCCTGTCCAAATCTAAAAGCGACAGTTGGAGGGGTAGAGTGCAATAAAGTGCCAGACCCTTTTTCGCTTGCATCGGAAACGAGTTGGCAATCTGCGTTAAGGGCGCACTCACGCCCTACATGCAGCACATCTGTGCTATGGGACACATGCTAACTGCTAACGGGAGACGTTGCCTGCGTATCGTCGTCAAAAAGGGACAGGCACTTTTCCCCCTTTTCCTGCTTTACGGGCTACGTCGCTTCACAACCCCAACGGGGTTTCCCAACAAAGCCCAGGGTTGGCGCGAGGAACGAGCGCCTACCCTGGGTTAGGTGGACACCCCTCCCACAACCCCAACGGGGTTTCCCAACCTCGCGGACATCAGCCCCTTGCAAGGCCGTTGGGCAACCCCTTTGGGGTTGTGGTGTGTGTGTGGGCATTACCCAGGGTAGTCTCGCTTCGCTCGCCACCCCTGGGCTTTGTTGGGAAACCCCGTTGGGGTTAGATGCAGCTACCAGACACCATTCCAAATACTCTCAATGCTATGGGACAACTGTGCCAAAAAAACGAAGAAAACATATCAATACTCATCAAAATCCTGTCTATCCTGTTCATCCTGTCCAAATCTAAAAACGACAGTTGGAGGGCAAAGTGCAATAAAGTGCCAGACCCTTTTTCGCTTGCATCGGAAACGAGTTGGCAATCTGCGTTAAGGGCGCACTCACGCCCTACATGCAGCGCATCTGTGCTATGGGACACATGCTAACTGCTAACGGGAGACGTTGCCAGCGTATCGTCGTCAAAAAGGGACAGGCACTTTTCCCACGATGCCAGCGTATCGTCGTCAAAAAAGGGACAGGCACTTTTCCCATTGGGCACTTTTCCCACTATCTCGCCCCATGCGGGGCTTTGTTGTAGGGGCGTGGCTGACCGGAGGTTTCGCTGTGCTACACCTCCGGTTATGCACATCTCGCCCCATGCGGGGCTGGAGGCGTCCGAGCTGCCCACTCAGAGTAGCGAGGAACCGAAATTGTGGACAGAGTGGACGAAATGGACGGAGTGGACGTGGTGGACGAAATGGACGTGGTGGACGAAATGGACGCTGTGGACGTGGTGGGCGAAGCAGATTTGGCAGTTTGAGGTCACTTTTTCCAGACGCGGACGTAATCTACTTCCATGCGGCAGGGGAAAGCAGCGTCGTCAATGCCCTTGGCACCACCCCAAGAACCACCAATGGCAATGTTCATTATTAGATAGTGAGGCTTGTCAAACGGCCAGTGGTCGGGACGCGATAGGTCGCGGCGGTAAGTGAGGATTTTTTTCGTATCGTAGAAAACTTCGATTTGCTCCGGCGACCATTCGAGAATGTAGAGATGAAAACCGTCCCACGGAGTCTCTTTCTTGATACTGCCGCCACGCGAGAAATGCGTCTTTTTCGGGTTTGCCGCCTCCTTGTTGCCTGTGTGCATCGTGGCGTGGACAGTGCCCGGGATGTGCCCGACATACTCCATGATGTCTATCTCGCCACAACGCGGCCAACCGACCCCGGGGATGCGTGTGCCGTCCTCCGTGCGAGTGCTGCCGATGTTAGTGCCGAGCATCCAGAGGGCAGGCCAGACACCACGCCCGTTGGGGATTTTTGCGCGGATCTCCATGCGCCCATAACGCATCGAGAGTCGCCCGCCAGCAGTCGTCACACTGCCCGAAGTGAACTGCGCTTTGTCGTATTTTTCCTTCCGCGCTTCGATGACGAGGACGCCTTTTTCGACGCGGACGTTCTCGCGGCGGTCATTGGTGTAAAACTGCGCCTCGTTGTTGCGAATGGAATTACCCACTTCGTAAGTCCATTTGGCAGGGTTTGGGCGCGGGTCGGCGGCGTTAAACTCCTCGCTCCAGATAAGCTGCCAGCCGTCTTTTTTTGCGGCAGCGACAGCGGCAGGTGTTGTTTTGTCAATGGCGGGCGTGTTTGGCGCGGCGGCGGCGAGGGCGGCAGTGCCAGCAAACAAGAGGGCGGAAAGGAAAAGATTTTTCATGGAAAACGCATGGACAGCCGCACCGCGCAAACGTTGCGAAATATCCGCCCAAACCACGCCGCCTCTTCGCCCAGTGCGCCTTCGTCATTGACGCCGCCCACGAAAAAAACTTCTTCACCCGCCCACCACCTGCCGCCACCCACCCGCCGCCCACCGCCCACCACCTGCCGCCCGCCACCTGCCACCCACCGCCTACCACCCACCGCCTACCACCGCCGCCCACCCGACATGCCCGACGCCGATTCCATAGCAGCTGAAAAACCCGCTCTCGACGCGAGCCTTCGCGCCCTCGCTATCCGTGCCCGCGACGCCGCCCGCGCACTCGCCGACGCCAGCACCGCCGCAAAAAACGCCGCCCTGCTCGACATCGCCACCGCCCTCGCCGCCGATGCCGCCCTCGCTGCTGCTTCTCCTCCTGCCAGCACAATTCTCGCCGCCAACGCCCTCGACCTCGAAGCCGCCGCTGCGCGGGGCGTTTCTGCCGCGCTGCTCGACCGCCTCCGCCTCACGCCCGACCGCATCCGTGCGATGGCGGACGGCGTGCGGAAAGTCGCCGAATTGCCCGACCCCGTTGGCGAACTTCTCCGCGAATGGCGGCGTCCCAACGGCCTGCTCATCCGCAAACGCCGTGTGCCCATCGGCCTCATCGGCATCATCTACGAATCGCGCCCGAACGTCACCTCCGACGCTGCGGTTCTCTGTCTCAAAGCGGGCAACGCGGTTTTGCTGCGCGGCGGCAGCGAGGCTTTCCGCTCCAACACGGCAATCGCTGCCGTCATGGACACCGCGCTCGCCCGCCACGGTTTTGCTGGTGCCGTCTCGCTCGCCCCGACCACCGACCGCGACGCCATCCCGCTGCTTTGCCGCATGGACGACCTGCTCGACCTGCTCATCCCGCGTGGCGGGCGCGGCCTCGTCGAGACGGTTGTTCGCCATGCGCGTATGCCCGTCATCAAGCACTACAACGGCATCTGCCACGTTTTTGTTCACCGCGACGCCGACCTCGCGATGGCGGAGGAAATCGTCCTCAACGCCAAGTGCCAGCGTCCGGGGGTTTGCAACGCGATGGAAACCTTGCTCGTTGACGCCGCCGTCGCGCCGCAATTTGTGCCGCAGATTGCCGCTGCGCTTCGCCGGAAAAATGTCGAAGTCCGCGCCGATGCTGCTGCCCGCGCCCTTGTGCCTGAGCTTGCCGCCGCGCCGCCGCCCGAGTGGGACACCGAGTATCTCGACCTCGTTTTGAACCTCCGCGTCGTCGCCGACACCGCCGCCGCCCTCGCGCACATCGCCGCCCATAGCTCCAAACACTCCGACGCGATTATCACCGCCAACACCGCCGAGGCGGAAAAGTTTCTTGGCAGCGTTGACAGCGCGGCGGTCTATTGGAACGCCAGCACACGTTTCACCGACGGCGGCGAGTTTGGGTTTGGTGCGGAGATTGGCATCAGCACGGGCAAACTTCACGCCAGAGGGCCGATGGGTCTGGAGGAGTTGACCTCTTATAAATACCAAATCCTCGGCGACGGGCAGGTGCGCGGCTGAGGGCGGCTGGCGCGGCGGCGAAATTACGTTGTGTTACAGAAAGGCGGGAAGGGGGTTGCAACGGGCGGCGAAAATTATAAGTCAGCCCCTAACAAGAACGTCGCCATGTCCAATTTCACTGAGAGTCTTTACTTCCCCTCGGGGAGAACCTACCCGCTTGCCCAAGGCGCATTGCTTATCCTGTGTATTTGCGCGGCGTTTCTTTTTGGATGGGTGCTCGCCGTCAAGACAGGCGGAGAGAATACAAGAAAGGCCTCGACAGTCGCCCAGCCTCTCGTGCCAGAGGCATTCGCGGCAGTGAATTATTCGGCAAACGGCTCGGGAAATGATGCTGCGAATGGCGGGGCAAATGCTGCGCTGGCGGACACGGGCAAAAAGACAGATGCAAAGGCGAAGCCGGAGCAAAATACTTTGACGGGTAAAACGGGTGTAGCGGCAAATGCTGATAAAACAGGAAAGGCTGCGCCGACTACTGGAAAAACTGCGACAACAGCGAAGCCGACGACGAAGCCAGCAGAGAAGCCAGCAGCTACGCCGCCGTCCACTAAGTCCACAACGTCCACGCCGTCCACTCCGTCCACGGTGGCGGCACCTGCGCCGACACCTACGGCACCCGCACCCGCGCCAACACCCGCGCCTACACCTGCTGCACCTGCACCTGCACCTGCACCCGCTGCTGCACCAGCGCCTGCGGCACCAGCACCAGCGGCGCCCACCGCGCCCACCGCCGCCACCACCACTCCCACCGCGCCCACCGCCACCACCACTCCCACCACTCCCACCGCTTCCCCCACCACTCCTCCCTCCACCACCTCCCCCCCCGCCGCTTCCCCCCCCCCCGCCAACCCCGCTGCTCCTCCTCCGCCCCAGAACGGTGGCATTGCGGTCATTGCGGAGCCGTCCGATGCGGAAGTATTCGTGGACGGTGTGCCGCGTGGGCGCGGCGTCGTCGTGCTTGGCGAGATAACGCCCAAAGTGCCGCACCGCGTCGAAGTGCGCATGGCGGGACTCGCGCCAGTCGTGCGCACGGTCACCGTGCAGCCCGGCCAGAGCGAGACGGTGCGCGTGAACCTCACCGCGCTTTTGCCCAAAGGCGACATCCTCTTCCTCGGCGACATGCGCCGCCTCGTGCTCGCCCGCGACAGCCGCGTCCTCGTTGACGGGCGTGAGGCCCGCGTCGAGCAGGGCCTTGTGCGCGACATCACGCCCGGCCAACGCCAAATCACCGTGACGCGCCGCGAGTTCCCGCAGCTTGGTGCTGTGGCGGGTGTCCCTCGCGACACCGTGCTCTGGGAGCGCAACGTGAAAATCTCCCCGGGTTCCGCTGTCAGCTTCAACTCCGACGACCTCCCCGAAAACCTCCGCCGCCAGCAAACCGCCGCCGCCACCGGCACTACCACCGGCACCAGCACCGCCGCCGCCGCCGAGCCGCCCGCCGCCAACATCGTCCGCCTGCGCCTTACGCTGCTCGACTCCGCAGGTCGCTCCTTTTCCGCCGCTGATGCCATCGTCTCCTTTGACGGCGAAGTGCTCCGCCCGCTCAAAACTGGCGCGTGGCCGCTGCCAGTTGGCCGCGCAGGTGTGCTTCGCGTGGAGGCGTCGGGGCACGTCGCCGAAGAGCGTCGCCTACGCTACCGTGCGGCGGGCGAGTCTTACATCACCTGTGTTTTGCGCCCCACGGCGGTCACCGCCCTTCGCGAATGGCGCACCCGCGTAAAAAGTGTTTCTGCCGAGCACGGCCTCCTCGTCCTTGGCAACATCCCCGGCCAACCCGTGAAGCCCGGCCAGCACCTCTCGCTCACGCCGCTCTCGCGCGAACTGCGCATCCGCCTCGTCGTCGCCTCCGTCAAAGGCACCTCGGTCGTCTGCCAACTCGCGCCCGGACAGGGCGGCATCGTGTTGCCGAAGCCGGAGGCCGACGCGCTCGTCTCGCTCCTCCCCCCGTAACACTTTGGAAACTCGGTTGACAAACCGCGCCGGTTTCCCACCTTTGCCGCCTTCTGTCCGCAGGCTTTTTCCGGCTGACTTTTCTCACAAAACAAAACCGACAACCACACACCTTTTCCTTTCCACCCCATCTTTCTCTCTTCAACCATGCGCATCTCCAAGACCTCTCTCTTCGCCGCCGCCGCCGCCGCGAACTTTCTCGCAGCGGCGGGCGATATGCCCGCCGAAGTGCTCAACGGCTTCTTCCTCTATACCACCGACGAGCGAATCGGCTACTACGTCAACAACAACGACCTTACCATTAAGGACACGACCTTCGCCGGCTCCGACAGCACCGTGCGCGACATCACAGGGGGCGCCAACATAATCGTGGACAAGGGCGCGACGCTCATGGTCACCGCCACGATGTCCTCCACGTTCTCCGGCGGATTTTACGGCGAGGGCAACATCGTGAAAAACGGCTCCGGCTCGCTCGAGCTAACGCACAACGACGCCGCCGGCTATAGCGCCGGCGTCTATGGCGTGCTGGCGGGTCTCTGGCCGACCACGATTGCCACCGCTCCTCCGTCTCCCACCTACACAGTGGGCACTACGCCGTGGTATTGGCCAGCCGCCACCCCAACTGGCATCGCTGGGCGCGTGGAGGACATTGATGAAAACAACGTTTATTTCAAATTCCTCACGGGCGGCCAGCTGATGGGTCTCGGCGACGGGAGTTCCGCGATTGGCTACGGGGAGTACAACACCTCCTATTCCGTCCAGTTTTCGTCGGGCAACAACTACGCGCCGCCGACGCTCGGCAACTCCGAATATGCCAAGACATGGCAAGTCACCCCCTATCGCTACACCGACCCGCTAGCCTACATAGAGACTACTTGGCTGCCGAAGGTGCAAGAGGACATGGTGAAGTGGCTCAGCTACGCGCAGCGAACTCTCGCCTTGCAAGAGAACACTGGCGCGACGCACGTCGCACTCAGCGAGCGGCAGCAGGGGGAATTGCTCGCAGGTCTGTGGGCGAAGAAAGCCGCGCTGCTCGACATCGCCACTTTCGGCAACCTCTCCGGCTCCGTCACCGTCAACGCTGGCGAGCTGGTCATCTCCGGCATGGTGTCGCAATGGGTCGAATACCCCGATATGGCACTGGGCGGCGTCTTGCCGTGGGGGCCTGATACCGCGCTGCTCGGCGCGGTCGCGCCAGAGATGACGGGCGTCTCCAACATGGTGCTCAGCGGCAGCGCAAAACTCAGTTACCGCAACGGCGGCATGGCCGTTCCCAACGGCCTGTATGGCTGGCGCGACGGCTTGATCTCGACGAACGTTCCCACTGGCAGCCTCATCCTCAACTTTGCCCGCAACGTGCAGACCGGCTCGCCCGTCAACTACTACACCAATTACTCCATCCCCACCGCTCCCCAAAAAGTTTATCTGGCGAACGCAGGCACGGTGCGCACGGAATACACCTACTACGATGTCATCCTCGACGGGAACGCGCCGGAGACGGTTTCCTTCCCAAGAGAAATCTCTCTCTACTCGAATGACCAGCCCCAGACGGAGCTACAAATCGGCATCACCAACGCCGCTGGCACCCAAGGTTTCTACCGCATCATCACCTACATAGATAAGGACTGGCAGGGCTCCGTGGGCATACTCTCCGGCACCGCTAATTCTGGCGGCGTCCCGGGCGTCGGCTCCCGCTGGTTCAAAGCCGGACCGGGCGACTTCGCGCTGCTTAACAAAGCCACCTTCGACGGCGACGTATTCGTCGTCGGCGGCAAGCTCATCCTCGACCCCAAGGTCGGTCTCAACGCGACAGAAATCCTCGCCGAGGTCTCCAGCGTCAACTTAGTCGGCTCGCGTGGCGATAACTCCGGCGACCGCAGCGAGTGGCTCAAGCCCCAGCTCGTCGGTGGTTTCCCGCCGACCCCGCCCGCTGTTCGTAACTACCGCAACTACGAGTTTAAGATGGGCGATGTGCCCGCCGTCGAGGCCGAGGCCTACGCGCAGCTCATCCTGACCAACGACCAGACAATTCACAACCTGCAGGTCTTGTTCTCCGAAGGCAAAGCCCCCACAGACGCCATCCGCTCCGTCCGCTCCGCCATTCAAAACGCCAAGAACCAAAACTCCGTGGGCGAAATCTACATCGCTGGCACTGGCGACGGCACCAACATCTGCCTCGGCGATAACACCCTCACCGTCATCCAAGACTACGACGGCCTCTACGAAGGCAACTTCAACGAGCACCTCAGTGTCGCGGCGGGCGACGAACCCGCCGGCTACATCGTCAAAAAAGGTCCCGCCGTCCTCGCGCTCCTTAACAAAGACACCACGCACCCGATTAAAGGCATCACCATCCTCGAAGGCACCCTCATGGCGAACGTGCAGGGCCTCGGCTACGGCACCGTCACCATAGACGGCGGCCAGCTAACCATCGTGCAAGACTCCACTGGCACACTCAAAGCGACCGTCACGGGCGGGCGCGAAATCTACGAGTCTGGCAACATGGAGGCACTGCCCACGCTCCTCATCACCACGGTCGGCGACATCGTCAATGGCTCCATTTCCATCAGCAACGGCGATGCGGGCGTCGTGGACATCCAGCGCCGCCAAAGCTCCTACTACGGGCACGTCATCATCGAAGAAGGCATGACCGTCCGCCTCAACGCGATGGAAGACGACCTCGGCATCCTCATCCCCGAGGGCACAGTCTGCGACTCCTTCCCTCACGTCGCCTCCTTCACCCTGCGCACGGGTGCCAGCGAACGTAACCGCGAGACTACTCTCGAAATCAACAACTCCGACCAACGCATTCGCAACTTCTCCGGTGACGGGCGCTCCCGCGTGACGCTCAAGCGCTCGCTCCTCGTGCTCAACCAAGAGGCCACTTGCATCTACTCTGGAAAAATCACGGGTGACGGCGGGCTTGTCAAAGAAGGCCCGGGCAGCCTCGTCCTCAACGGCACCGTGCAAAGCGAAGCGGCGAGTTACGGCGGTGCCACCGTCGTGCGCCAAGGCGACATCGAGCTTAACGTCGCAAACGTCATCAACTCCTCCGCTGCCCTCGTCATCAAGGGCGGCGGTGCCGCGATAATCAACGCCCCGCAGACGATTGGCGCACTCTTCGGCGAGGCGGGCGCACTCGTCATCCTGAACGAAACGTTCACCATCGGTTTTTCTGACTACACCCGCAGCCAGCTTCACAACGCCAACCTCGCGAACGTCGGCGGCATCCTCAACATGCAGTATCTCGCCACGCGCTCCGACGAGTTCACCCGCTACAACAACGACGACATCACCTTCACCGATAACTTCAAAGTCCCCGGCGACATCAACGACACGCTCGCGACGGAGGTCCAGAGTGTCCGCGCCACCAACGGCACCACCGTCGGCTTCCTGCTCAACCCGATAGTCGGCCTCGACACCACCGCCGCCGCCGAGCTTGCCTACGCTGGCTCTTTCTTGGGTTCCGCCGAAATCGTAAAAACCGGCGTCGAGCGCCTCACCCTCACTGGGCGCAGCCCCGAATACACCGGCAAAGTCACCATCAACCAAGGCATCTTGCGCTTCAACGCCGACAGCCTCAACGCCGCCTCCGAAATCGAAATCGCCACGCCCTCGCTCGCCACCTACGCACGAGACTACGTGAACATCCCTGCCATCGCCGCGAGCTACATCGAAATCTCCGCGCCCGCCGGCCAACGCCTCACCCTGCTCCCCGCACTCAACGGCTCTGGCGACATCCATAAGGTCGGCGTCGGCGAGGTCGTCCTCTCCGATGTCAACACCTTCGGCAACACATTCGTCGAGCGCGGGCGTCTCGTCTTTACGGATGTTGACGGCCTCTCAAAACCGCGCATCGGCGAAGGTTCGCCCTACGCGCACACCCGCGTCGAAAACTCCGGCACACTCGTCATCCGCTACAACACTCCCCTTGATGCCTCCGGCGTTCCCGTAGTCGGTGCCGCGCCATACACCCACGCTGGCCCAATTGTCGGCTCCGGTGGCGTCGAAAAAACCGGCGACGGCGTTTTCGCCCTCACAGGGTCGCTTGTCTATGGGCGCATCGAGACAGACATCACCAGCACCGGCACCACGCTCTCCGCGCTCTCCGCGCCGCTCCCCGCAGGCACTCTCTCTTTTGACCAGTTCGGCGGCGACGCCTCGAAGAACCAAATCCGTTTCGCGAAAGGCTCCAAATACGACTCCGTCACAGGGAACATCCTCGTCCCCACCGACGCCACAGGTCTCAACTTCACCGCCTGCAGCCCCGCGAACCTCACGAACGTCCGCGAAGTCACCACCTCCGACGGCAACACCTACGTCTATGCCGACGTCCCCGGTCTGCTCGTCACCCGCGAAGACGGCATCCTCATCGTGTTGGGCACCGATGTCGTCCCTGCCACTGCTGGCGCCTCCCTGCGCGTCAACGGCACGATTGTTGACAAAGACGGCAACCGCCTCGACACCCACGGCGGCGTCATCGAGCGCGGCGACGCTGCCGGTGCCAAGTGGGCCAACGTCTATAGCGCTGGCCAATCTCTCAACAACATCACCGTCTGGTCGGTCTCCAATGCCGAGACGACGGTGAAAGTCCGCGAGACGAACACCGCCCTCGCAGGCACAGGCGGCGAGACTATCCGCGAGGCTTACACCGAGACCGTCAACGCCGACGGCACCATCACCGAGACAATTCTCTGGCGCACACGCCGCAAAGAAAACGCCCCCGCCTCCTCTGGCAGCGGCTTCGACGAATACGACGAAGTCATCGAGCTACAGGGCAAACCCGTCACCAGCCTGTTTGTCACGACCGCCGCCGGCGGCTACCAAATCAAGGGCGACATCAACTACTTCACCGACCCGAATGCATGGCTGAGCGACGCCGCTGGCACACTCTCGCAGAGCGACAACACGGTGATTGTGGACTCGGCGGGCAACGTGAAACTCGTCTCCAGCGGCCTCACCGCCGTCCTCGGCGGCGAGCTGCGCCTCGCAAATCTTCCCTACGCGGGCGACATCATGAGCGGCATTCGCGCTGGGCAATTCGAGGTGGCAGCTGGCGCAAAGTTGGTGATAGACGCCGGCACCGCCACGCAGGAGCTTTACGGGACAATCACAGGCGCAGGCGTTTTTGAGAAAACCGGCTCCGGCTCGCTCGTCGTCCGCGAACGCCAAGACGAGTTCACTGGCGCGTTCCGTGTTGGCGCTGGCACCTTGACGCTCGCCACGCCCAACGCCCTCGCCCGCGCCCAAGAGGTCTATCTCGGCGGCGACGGGACGAACGGCACCGTCCTCAATCTCTCGCGTGGCAACGACCAGATTTTCCACTTCCTCTCCGGCGAAGAGTCCTCCGTCATCAACATGGGCGGCGCAAAACTCTATTTCGAGGTGCCGCTCAACGAGGGCGAGACCCGCGTTTTCCGTGGGCAATTTCTCGACAACACCGGCGACAGCGCCCTCGAAAAAACCGGCAAAGGCACACTCACCATTTGGCGCCCCGCCGATAGCGAGCCAAACCAGCTTTCCAGCATCGTCGTGCGCGAGGGCGTTTTACGCGCCGCGCCACGCGCCCTCGGCGTGAGCCTCGCCGACGAAGCCGCAAACAGCTCCGCGCTCGACATCCTCATCCTCAACGGCGCAGAGCTGGGCTTCTACACCGAGCTGGCCGCAAACGGCCTGCCCGAATACCAAGTCTATCCCGGCACAATCTCCGGCGACGGCTTTGTCAGCAAATCCGGCGAAGGCGTCGTCCGCATTTCCAAAGTAGGCGCGTTTGACGGCCTCGCCCCCATCCCCGATAGCCAAGCGCGTTTCCGCATCGCAGAAGGCCGCCTCATCGTGGACGACGTCTGCATCTCCGAGGCTGTCGGCATCGTTCCCCGCGTGTGGGTAAAGACAGGCGCGATTTTCCACCTCAACCTCACGGGCACCAGCTACCTCTCCGTCGCCGCAAACTCCGTGCTCGATTACCCAGTCGCCTCCGGCGTCCAGCAACACGGCACATTCGCAGTCAGCGGCAGAAAAATCCTCCAAGCAGATAACACCTACTCTTACACCACGCTCAAAGTGGACGGCACCCCGCTGGGCTACACGGGCATGACGCAGCTTATCGGCGCGGTCGAGCTACAGTTTGACGCGACGACCTTCGCCGACGTCCCCGCCATCCTCGTCGGCGGCCTCTCCGGCTCGCCGACCATCCCCGGCCTCTCCGCAGACATCGCCGCAGAGGTGCTCGGCACAGACGCCGCAGTGGATAGGCCGCGCCTGCTCCTCGCCTCGCCAGAAGGCGGCGGCATGGGCGGCCAGCTAAACAGCATCAGGGGCCTCGTGCTCATCCAAAATCTCGAAGGCACTTTCGACGGCGACATCGTGGGCACCTCCACCGGCCCGGGCGTCCAACCCGCGCCAGGTGATTGGAAAAAAGACGTCCCCTACTACGGCTACGGCAGCGCACTCACAATCGCTGGCCCTGAGAAGTTCACCTTCCTCGGCACCGACGGCGACGGCCACATCGGCGCATTCCCCGAAGGCAAACGCGACACCAACTCCGACGGCAGAGGCGTGGGCAACATCACCGTGGACGGCGCGTATCGCGACGCCTCCGGCCAGACCATCTTCGGCGGCTTCCTCCAAGTCGGCGCCGAAAACCGCCACGCCATAGACGTCATCAACGGCGGCACACTCTGCATCGCCAACTACGGCGAAGATAAGGAAGTCACGACCGACCCCACCTCCGTCGTCGCCTACACCGGCCTCATCACCAATTCCGTCGGCACGTTTAAGCTGAAAATCTATGCCGGCGCAGGCACCATCGCGTGGACATCCACCTCCTTCGCAAACCTCACCAGCAACTCCGATAGTTTCTCCGCCGAGACGGGCACACTCCGCCTCAATACCCAAGACTCCGACTCCGACATCCTCGCCACCTTCCACGCCAACTCGCTCAACGCCGCCGAGGGCGCCGTCGTCGAGGTCAACGTTGACCGCACACCCGCAGGTGCTCCGGCAGACACGGCGGTGCTCAACGCCACCGACCCCGCCAAGGGCATCTGGGGCACCGGCGACGCCGTCGCCTCGCGCATCACCGGCAACGGCACATTCCGCAAAACCGGTGCCGCCACACTTTCTCTCAACGGGCTTGTGGGCGACAGCCTGACCGGCCTCGCGCCAAACCGAGTCAACGTCGAAGCCGCCGAGGGCACCCTCAAAGGTAACTTCCGCGTCGCCGGTTCGCTTACCACTCTCGACGGCGCGACGCTCGCGCCCGGCAACTCAATCGGCGAAATCGTCATCGAGGGTAACTTCGAGCAAAAGCCCGACGCCGTTCTCGAAATCGAAATCAGCGGCAGCGCACATGACCGCATCGTCGTCGGCGGAAACATCATCCTCGACGGCAAAATCGCCGTCAGTGCCAGCAACACCGACATCCGCCGTGGCACGGCAATTCCCTTCATCCAGAGCTTGCGCAACGTGCTCAGCGGCGACAACGACGCCGCAGTCGTCCCGACCTACGGCTCCAAACTCTGGATCGCCCCGCACAACGCCAGCGACGGCGCAGACGCCGAAAACAAATCCAACGAGCGCTTCATCCTCGTCGGCCCGGGCATCGGCACCGGCACTCCCTACGAAGCGATTGGCCGCGCAGGCCCCGCTCTCCTCGTCGCCCAAAAAGAAATCGCCAAAGTGCCCGACGCCTCTGGGCGCGTCGTCGGAAACATGCTCCGCGCCGGCGTCTCCCCACTCGTCCCCGTGCTCGACTCTATCGCGCTCATGCCCGTGCCGCCCAACCAAACCTCCGTCTCCGACTCCGCATTTATCGCGTGGTATGACGCACGTCGCGCAGAAGGCGTTTTCGCAAATCTCTCACGCCTCCCCGCCGCCGAGGCACGCGATTTGTTCAACTACGCACTCGATTACCACGAGTTTGACGACAACGGCGACGGCACTATTGACCGCGTGGTAGAGGGCCTCAACTCGCTTCCCGCGACGGCTCCCCGCGACCCCGCCCAAAAACAAATCTACAACTGGATAAAATACGCCTACAGCCTCGGCGCACACATCAACACCATGCCCGACGCCGCCAGCCTCGCGAGCTTCGTCAACAACCTCGCTCCGCTCGGCTACTCCTCGCTCGTCGCGATGCCCGCCTCCGTCGTCTCTAACGGCAACATCCAAATCACCTCCCGCCTCGAACAACGCCGCTACGACCACACCGAAGACAGCAACCAGTTTCAAAAAGATTATCTGAACAAACCTTGGGAGTTCTACCTCGCCGCCACTGGCTCCGTTAACCAAAACGGCTCAGGGAGCGATAGCGCCGTCTATGACTTCAACACCTTCGGCGGCGTCCTCGGTCTCGATAAACTCGTCGGAAACAGCGCCGCCATCGGCGCCGCCCTCCAATACGACAACGGCTCGGCAACCCTCGACAGCGGCGGCGGCAAAATCCGCATGAACAGCGTCCGCGCCACAGGCTACTTCTCCAAGCAGTTCACCAACATCTTCTACACCGACGCGGGCGTCTCCGTCGGCTACGCCTCTTACGACTCGCGCCGTCGCGGCGGCGGTCTCGGCACCGCTAAGGCTTCGCCAAACGGCTGGAACGCCGGCGCGTTCGCCCAATTCGGCGGCGTCTTCGCACTCCACGAAGACTTCCACCTCACGCCACACGTCGGCCTCGAATACACGCACTTCGCGCTCTCCGACTTCACCGAATCCGGCTCCTCCACAGATTTCTCCGTCCCGCTGCGCGTCGGCGACTTCAGCCACGACTCCCTGCGCGGGAAGCTCGGCATAGGTGCCAACTGGCTCCTGCACGGCGACCTCGGCGCATGGAACCTCCGGCTCTCGCTCGACGTTTCCTACGCTCACGAGTTCCTCGACACAGACGCCGACATCGGCTCAAGCCTCGCCGCCGACCCATTTGGCTTCACCAAAAACACCGTCACCGCCCGCGCTCTTCCCAAAGATGTCGTCCAAGTCTCGCCGTCCATCTCGTATCCCGTAAGCGAAAGAATTTCGCTCTTCGCGAGCTACCGTTTTGAATACGGCTTCGATGGCGAATCCAGCCACAACATCAACCTCGGCCTGCGCGCCCGTTTCTAAATCGCCGCGCCTCCCGAAACACTTTTCACTCCCACAAAAAAACAATCACCGCCGAACACCGCTTGCCAATGAAAACAAGTCCCTCTCTCCCCCTAACGCGCCGCGCCAAGGCAAAAGCCCTACTCGCCGCCGCCGCAACTCTCGCCTCGGCGGGTGCCGCCAGCGCCGCAACCAACGTCATCTACGATGTGGACAGCACGCTCACTGCGTTCGACGGCCACTCCGACTACGCGATAAGATATAACACCAGTGACGCGAACAACGGCGGCAACCCCGTGCATCTCATCATAGACACCAAGGAGGCCGTCACCACCTATTCGCGCTGGCTCTCCGCCGCCAGCCCCGACGTCATCCTGCCATTCCGCACCATCTACACCGAGCCAGACAAACTCGGCGTCATCTCAATCGTCGGCAAATCTTACATCGAATATCGCGGCTGGCGAAGCGAGCTGGCTGGTAACTTTTTTAGCACCGTCTTTAACAGCACCGACCACCCGCTCCCCTCAATCATCACCGACACCACGACGCTCAACCGCGAGGCAACGCGCACTCAATCCAACGAGAACTACACCTACGGAGCTTTCTCCGGCACCGTCGAAATCAAAGACGACGCCGTGCTGCGCGTCTCCGGCTACCTCAACCAGTGGGTCTGGGCTTCCGGCCTTAATTACGAAAACGAGCCTTCCGTCGTCGGCGTTCAGCGTTACGTCCTCTCCGACGCCGCCGCCATCTCTTTCCAAAACACCCCTGCCAATCTGCCCCAAGACGCAATTGTTGACGCCTACCAAGTCCCCAATTCAAACCTCCGTTACAACATCGCCAAAAACATCGAGTCCCGTGGCAACAACACCGAACTCCAGACGGGCCTCGATGACACCTACCGCATCGTCGTCCACATAGACGAAACCTACGACGGCACTCCCGACGGCGCAAATGGCACCTTCAACGAGGGCGGCATCGGCTTCCTGCGCGGCTCCGGCTGGTTCGTCAAAACGGGGATGGGAACTTTCAAAGTCAAAAACGACGGCGACTTCGAGGGCGTCGTCATCCTCAATGGCGGCGTCAGCAAGCTCGCCTCCGCTGGCGGCGGCGCACTCAAGACCGCACAGACCGTCACACTCGCAGGCCCGCAGGCCACGCAGGGCACTTACCAAGGCAACGCCCTCCCAGGCGGCGTGGACCTCTACGAGGTGTATATGCCGCCGACGCTCACCTACGCCGAGGTCTCGCCCGCAGGTAGAAGCGACGCAGCAGCGATGGTGCTCGGCTCCGTTGACCAGACCGCCGCCAGCGGCGTCAGCTACACAAATTACGCAACCGTCCTCGTCGTCGAGACCAACCAGACAATCCGCAATTTCCAAAACTACTGTAACTTCGCAGGCTCGCCCGATGAGCTGTTCGCCTCCATCGGCACTGGCTCCGGCACCGCCGTCTATCTCTCCACGCTCGATTACCTCGGCACGGGAATGATTGTTGATAGCACACTCACCGTTAATCAGGAACAGGGGCACGACGGACACTACACGGGAGACATCATCGGAGAGACGGGAAGCGTCTTCCGAAAAATAGGAACCGGCTCTCTCTTCTTCACCGGCAACTCCGACCCCGAAAACTTCAAGGGGCTTCTCGACGTCCAAGAGGGGCACGTCGGCTCAAACGTGCAGTCACTCGGCAAGGGAACCGTCAACATCGGCAACGCTGGCTCACTAACCATCGTGCAAAATAATTCCGGCACCTTGCTCGCTACGCTCACGGGAGACACGGGCGGCCTGCTCCTCGTCACCACCAACGACAGCGGGGCAAATCAGTTCGGCAACTTGGCAGTCGGTTCACCCGACTTGGCAGGCGTTATGCAGATGTCCGTCGCTCAGCCAAATTTCTACGGCTCCTTCGTCGTCGCAAACGGCGTCACCGTTCTACTCGCCGCTCGCGACGGCGACCCCAGAGCACCCAACGACGCGCTCATCAACGCCAGCTCCGTCACTTTGCGCCAAGGGTTGATGGGCGGCGGCGCCGCCAACCGCGAGACCACACTCTCCTTCGCCGACACCGACCAGCGCCTCAACAACTTCTCCGGTGACACGCTCACACGCCTCGATTTGGGGCGCGGCACCGTCACCCTGCGCCAGTATAATCCGACAATCTACGCAGGGCGCATCACCGGCGTCGGCAGCGTTATCGTCCTCACTTCGACGCAGATGACTCTCGCCGAGTGGAACACTTACTTCGGCGCGACCATTCTCAAACCGCTCGCCGCGCCAACCGCCGAGCAGCCCAACCCGACCGCCACCCTCGTCCTCGGCAACTCGCTCGATTACCCCAACGGCCAGACCCCCGGACAGACGCTCACCGGCACCGCCAAAAACAGTTCCGGCCTCATTCTCTACAAGGGCGCAAGCGTCCTCAGTCTCGCACTCGACACACAAGGGAACATCCTCGAAAACGTCACGGAAGACGGCGTCGTCTCCCACACTTACCTCCCACAAAAGTTCGGCGCACTTTTCGGCGAGCAAGGTTCTAAAATCACAATGGGCGACGCCACGCTCACCCTCGGCACCGACACCTCACACACTCTCGCGCTAAGCCAAGAGCTTCTCAGCGCACCCAACCGCGTGCCGACTGCCCAAGCCGCTTACTTCTTCAACACCACCCGCACCGGCGACGAGGTGCGCCTCGCCGCAAATCCCGAGATGAGCGACTTCTCAAAAGGCGCCTCAATCTACTACCTCAAAGAAACACTCGGCAAAATGGCTGGCGTTGACGCCGACTCTGGGCGCGGTCTCTCCAACGCCGACGCACTCTCCTACGCCGGAGAAATCATCGGCTCCGGTATCATCGAAAAAGTCGGCGACCAGCGCATTTCCTTCTCCGGCACAAGCCCCGATTTCACAGGAACCGTCAACGTCGCAGAGGGCGTTCTGCGGATGCGCCCAGATAGCTTCCCCGTCGCAAGAGAAATCAATGTCTCAAATTATCACGGCAAAGTTTTTGACGCCAACTGGGCACTCGTGGACGCACCGCCCGAAGGCCGCCCCGCTCTTATCGAGTTCCGCGTCGGCTCAACAATCGTCCCCCAAGAAACTCAAGACCCCGCCGACACAACAAAGGATAGCTACCTCGGAACCGCCGCCGACCCGTTCCCACTCCTCCTCACGCCCATTCGCGGCAACCCAGACCCCACAAAAGCAGGCGACGACGGCAACATCGCAAAGGTTGGGCAAGGGCCGATGCGCATCCCTTACGCATTCTTTATAAACACCGTGACAGGTGAAAGAACCATTTGGGACGGACGCAGCGCCTCGCTGCCAGCAGGAAAAGCCGCAGCCGACGCCGTGCCTTCTTACTCGTTCACAGGAACAACCTACGTCAAGGAGGGCGCGCTCTACATGCCCGTCCACCAGAACCTCGGCAACTTTGTCCTCGGCAACATCGTCTATTCCGACACCGACCCGCTCGACTACTTCGGCGGCGGTCAATATGTCTTCGCAACTTCCCCCGGAACGGTCGTTTTTGAAATACCCGACACCGCTGGCGATGTCGTTTTCTACAGCAGCATCACCGACCGCTACAGCGAGCACTCCGACTCCCAAGGCGCTTACGGAAATGTCGGCAAAGACGGCGCAGGAAAACTCACTCTTTACGGCGAACTTGACCCCTCCCAGACGGGCGGCAATGTCGCGCACAGGCTCGATTATTCCGGCACGACAACCGTGCTCGCCGGAGAGTTAATTTTCGCAGGAAAGGCACTCACCGCCGACGGCAAAACCCGCGCAAATGTCCCCTCCAATATCAGTAGCTACAGCGTCGCCGCTGGCGCAGTGCTCACGTTCGATATTCCTATTGATGTGCAAACAGTCGCCGCCATCGGCGGAAATCTCGTGGGCGCAGGCGACATCTCAAAAGCTGGCCCGGGCCTGCTCGCTGTCACACACGCTCAGGAAGACTTCACCGGCTCTATTTATGTCAAAGCAGGCGAGCTTTCTATCGAAGTCAAAAACGCTTTCGCACAAAGCAATGTTCTCGAAATCTCCCAAAACGCCACAGTGCGCCTAAACGGTTATAGCCAGATTTTCTCCAACCTCTCCGGCGAACCCGGCTCAAAACTTATCGCCGACGAGGCAGATTTGACTTTTAAGACCGCCGCCGGACAAGTAAAGACCTACCAAGGAACGATTTCAGGCAACGGAAAAATCAACAAGGCCGGCCCGGGAACGCTCATCTTGCGCGGGAGCAATGAGGGCGATTTCGTCGGCGCGTTTGTCGTCTCCGAAGGTGTGCTCGACGCCACTATTTACGCCCTTTCCGACCGCCCCATTGATGTCCAGTCAAAGGGAACGCTACGCATTTTCTCCGATAACGATTTGCGCACCGACGACCCGAACGCAAACCCAGAAGTTTTCTCCGAACGTATTGACGGCGTAGGCAAAGTTATCAAATACGGCACGGGAACTGTTAAGCTCGCATGGGACGCCTCGCAGCCTACCGACGCACTCAAAAATGAGGTCATTGTAGAACAGGGACGACTCATCGTGGACACCGCACGCAACGACAATCTTTTGCCGCGAGTAGATGTCTGGGCTGGCGCACAACTCCAAGTCAATCTCCAAGCCTCCGAAATCCTCTACTCAAATCTCGTCGTCGGCGGCGGAGACCTTATCGTGGACGGCCAACAACGCGAGTTCGGCCTCGCCAATGACGTGCGCAACTCGCTCGTCTTTAACACCGTCCCCGACCACAAGGGCGTCACTTATCTTCAGAACGGTGCCATTCTCGATGTCGGCCCCATCAACGAACTTCCCGGCGGTATCGCCAGCGATAGCACCTCCGCTCTTAGCTTCGGTGTTCAGCGCGACGCTTTCTATATTACCCAGTCCAAAGATAGCAGTTTCTCCGGCTCTTTTATCGGCAAGGCAGACATCTATATAAAGGGCGACGGCATCTTGCGCTATAAGGGTTCCGACGGCGCAGGAAATCTCGGCGTCTCCGGCGCGTCAGAAGGTTTCGAGGGAACTATCACACTCGAAGGCGGCTCCATTGAGGTCGGCATCGCGAATACAAAGGCCATCCGTTTCCAAGATAGTAAAGACGGGAAAGTCTCCACGCTCTATATAAATGTGCGCGACACCGAAGAAGCGAAGTCCTATTATAGAGGGCCACTCTACGGCGTAGAAAACACTGCCGCCACCTCGGCAGAAAATAGATACTACTCCGGCAACATTGTCAAAACAGGCACCGCCACGCTTAATACAGACCGCCTGCAATTCCTCTCCGGTGGCGACTTCATCGTGCGCGTTCTCGGCGTCGAATCCGGCATACTCCGCGTCACAGATTACTCACACCTCGCAAGAGTCGAGTCTTTGCAATCCTACGGCGACGGGCGCATCGTCCTCGCGGTGCCATACGAGGCCGCACAAGCCGCGCAACCCACTCTCGTCGAAAATCTTCTGCGCGGAGACATCCCCGTTCTCAAAGAAGATGTTTCCTCGCTGACTCTCGAAAATCAACCCAATTACTCCGGCACTTACACCGTCGCCGCAGGAGCAATTCAGGGCAGCTTCACTCTCGGAAATCGCGCCGCCGGAAACTCCGCAAATCTCATTTTCCAATCTGGCGCAGCACTCGCTCCGGGAACTTCCGCCAGCAATATCGGAACCGTCACTGTCGCAGGTAATTTAGACTTACAGCGCGACTCCGTGCTCAAAATCGAAATCGGTAAAGACGCAGGCGCAAACTTCATCTGGGATAAGGTGCTTTACGGCGGCTCCGCTTCGCTCAACGGTCGTATCGAAATCAATTTGCGTCAAGATGGCGCGGGCGGAAGTGCAATCCCCGCACGCGGGCAAAAATACGTCTTCCTCGAACGCCTTAATCCCAACGACTCGCTAAATAGCGACGTGCAGATTGGCGAAGACACCTATCTCGTGTCCGACGATGTCGCGAAAGCAAACAACCTTAACTACATTCTCGTCGCAGGAGACTTCGCAAAAGGAACTGCTTACGAAAAAGCAATTCGCGAAGAAATCCTCGCCCAAAATCCTAACGCCGCCGCAACAATTTTTGTCACCCAATGGGAACTCGCAAAAGTGCCCGGTTACACGCCACACAAAGGTCTCGGCTCTTTCATCAGAAACCTTGATTTCATTGCGACAGATATTCCATACGGCGACTTTGAAAAACCCGACAACTCCGGTGTTAATCAAGACTATGCCACACGCCAAAAATACTTGGCGGATGTCGCCGAATGGCAGGCGCAAAAAGCGGTCTATGAACTCGGTGCCCACTTAAACACCGCTGTCGCCAAAGACCTCACTGCCATCGTCAACAATCTCTCTCCGCTCGGCTACGGCTCTCTCGCCGCCATGCCCGCCGCCGCCGCCTCTGCCACGATTGACCAACTACACGGACGCATCGAACAACGCCGCTACGACAACACGCAGTTCGCAGCCTCGCAAGACCTCTTCCCGAATAGATCGTGGCAATTTTATCTTGCGGGTCTCGGAAGTTATGCCGACCTCGGTAGTGGCACAAAAGACTCCACTTTTAAGTATCAAACATTTGGTGGTATTGTTGGCGCAGATGTGCAGCTTTCTCCCCGTGCGCTTTTTGGTGTTGTCGCGGACTATACAAATGGAAGTGCAACGCTTCACGACAACGGTGGAAAAATCAAAATGGACGAGGCACGTGGTGGTGCTTATTTTAGCTACTTCTTTACAGAATGGTTCTTTGTTGATGCTGGTGTCAACGCAGGCTGGCTCTCTTACGACGCCCGTAGAAACACTGTGCCAACAACCCTCACCTCGCTCGACGCCGCTAAAAGAATTGTTGAAGGCGCACAATCGGGTGCAAATCGTGCCAGCCCAGAAGGTTGGACTGCTGGCGGATTTCTCTCATTTGGAACAGCTTTTGCGCTGATGAATCATCCGGTTTGGCAAAAACTCAACCTGAATCCCTACATCAATTTTGAATACAATCACTATGGTTTTGATGCTTTCACGGAGACGGGTTCGGCGAGTCGCCTCAAGGTTTATGGTTACGACTTCGATTCTTTCCGCACAAAAGTAGGAACAGGAATTATGTGGCTTGCTGACGGCAACGGGCGTGGTTTCTGGGGCAACATGGATTCCAGTCTCAGGCTAAATCTCGACATTTCTTTCACCTCTGAAATCTTGGATGGTGACAGTGAAATCTCTTCGCGTTTTGAGGTTCTTGGCACTGGAAAAACCAAAGTCTCTGCAAAAAGTTTGCCCGACGAGTTGATTCAAATTGCGCCGTCAATCACTTATACTTTTGACGCCTCAAAGTCTGTTTTCCTCGGCTACCGTTATGAAACAAGTTTCGCTGGTGCCGTCTATCACAACTTCAATGTCGGCTTCCGCTGGCGCTTCTGATCCAGCCTCCGGCTCCGCGCCATGCAAAAACTTCCTATTGGTTTTCAGGACATTTAGCGAACTGCGCGAAGAAGTCTATGCCTACATTGACAAGACTGCGCTTTCCCGACGCGCACCTTGCGGTGCGTGGAGCGGAAAGAGCAAGCTGCAAACGGCCAAAAGATTGTGCAAAACCGCCCGCATTAACTGCCGTTTTTAGGATAATCCTACGACCCCCCGAAAAAACCGCTTGCCAAATCCCTCCTCTCCCGCACCCTCCGCGCCTTCATCAAATCATTGCCCGTTCTCCATGACCGCCCGCCCGCCAACCACGCACCGCCCGCCGCCGCGCCGCGTCCCCACCGGCACCGCTCGCCTCTCCGCTGCCGCCTCCTCTACCGCCGACATCGGCTTCGAGGAAAAAATCTGGAAAGCCGCCGACATCTTGCGCGGCAACATGGACGCCGCCGAATACAAGCACGTCGTCCTCGGGCTTATTTTCCTGAAATACATCTCGGACAAATTCGAGGAGCGTTTCCACGAACTCAAAGCCGACGCCGACGATGTCGAAGATAAGGACGCCTACACCGAAAAAAACGTCTTCTTTGTGCCGCCCTCCGCCCGTTGGGGCGTTATCGCCAAAGCCGCGCACAAGGAAGAAATTGGCACTGTCATTGACAACGCCATGCGCACCATCGAAAAGGAAAACCCGCGCCTGAAAGACATTTTGCCGAAGACCTACGCCCGTGCAGAATTAGACAAACGCCGCCTCGGCGACGTGGTTGACATTTTTACCAACATCCAAATGGCGGCGCACGGCGACAGCAAAGACATCCTCGGTCGCGCCTACGAATACTGTCTCTCCAAGTTCGCCGAGCAGGAGGGCAAACGCGCTGGCGAGTTTTACACACCCGCCTGTGTCGTGCGCACACTCGTAGAAGTGTTGCAACCCTACAACGGGCGCGTCTATGACCCCTGCTGCGGTTCCGGCGGAATGTTTGTGCAATCGGCGGAGTTCGTGAACCACCACGCAGGAAACATCGGCAACCTCTCCATCTACGGACAAGACGCCAACCCCACCACCCGCAAAATGGCGTTGATGAACCTCGCCATTCGCGGCATCGAAGCCAATCTCGGCAATTTCAATGCCGACACTTTCCACAACGACTTGCACCCGCAACTCAAGGCCGACTTTATCCTCGCCAATCCGCCTTTCAATCTCTCTGACTGGAACGACGGCTCCCTAAACGATGACCCGCGCTGGAAATACGGTCTGCCGCCCTCCGGCAACGCCAACTTCGCGTGGCTCCAACACATGATTTACCACCTCGCCCCGAATGGAAAAATCGGCATGGTGCTCGCCAACGGTTCTCTCTCTTCACAAAGCGGCGGCGAAGGCGAAATCCGCCGAAAAATTGTCGAAGACGACATCGTAGAAGGCATTATCGCAATGCCAAGCAATCTATTTTACACGGTTGCTATCCCTGTGACGCTGTGGTTTCTCAATCGCAATAAAAAACAAAAAGGCAAAACGCTGTTTATAGACGCCCGAAAAATGGGAACAATGATTAACCGCAAAAACCGCGAAATGTCCGACGCCGACCTCGCCGAAATTGCCGCCACCTTCAACGCATTTCAAAAAGGAACACTCAAAAATAAAAACGGCTATTGCGCCGCCGTCGCTACTGCCGAAATCGCAAAGCAAGATTTTATCTTAACTCCCGGTCGCTACGTCGGCATCGAAGAACAAGAAGCCGACGCCGAACCTTTTGACGAAAAAATGACCCGCCTAACCAGCGAACTCTCCGAGATGTTCAAACATTCCCACAAACTCGAAGGAGAAATCCGCAAACGGCTCGGAGGGCTTGGATATGAAATCT